>JAJRYL010000316.1 GCA_024275855.1 Deltaproteobacteria bacterium | reverse complement strand
TCGTGTCCGGTCTGCCGCGCCCCGGTAGTACGGGATTCAGCCATACTCTACTGCACCGCAAGGCTTACCTGCCCGGCTCAGATACTCGGCTCCATCGCGCACTTTGTATCGAAGCGGGCAATGAACATAGACGGACTCGGAAAAAAACAGGTAGCGCAACTTATAGAATCCGCTATGATCAAGAGTGTCGCCGACCTATACAGCCTTAAGGCCGAAGAGCTTTCCGGGCTTGATCGCTGGGCAAAGACCAGGGCGAATAACACAATAGAGTCGATAGAAAAGAGCAAAAGACCGGAACTTAAACGCCTTATATACGCGCTCGGCATACGCGGCGTCGGAGAGAGCGCGGGGCGTTTAATAGCCGAACGTTTCAAAAGTCTGGCTCCGCTGATGGACGCGTTTAAAAGCGAAGAGTCCGCTCGGCAGCTATATAGCGACCTTAAAGAGATTCACGGCATCGGAGAGGAGATTGCCGCCTCCGTGGTTCAGTTCTTTAAAGAGGCCCATAACAGAGAGGTAATAGAACGCCTGTACGCCAACGGCGTAAGGCCCCGGACACCAAAAGAGGTTAGCGGCATAATGGCCGGTAAAACAGTCCTCTTTACAGGAACCCTTAGAGGAATTTCAAGAGACCGGGCGCGCGAGCTTGTAGAGAGCGAGGCGGGCACAACCGTAACCTCAATCAGTAAAAAAGTCGACATACTCGTTGCCGGAGAGAAGGCCGGGTCTAAACGTAAAAAGGCTCACGAACTCGGCATACGTATTATGGACGAAAAAGAGTTTACGGAACTCTTTGGCATAACCCCGGAGCATAAAACCGGGCAGTGAGCCTCTCCCGGCAGAAATCGCGGGTTTTTTTTAAGTCTACAAACAGGCCTTCGGCTTAAGCCCAACGAAGGGTCTGTGCGTCACCAGACAGATGCCTGGTGTTTTAACGGTCGAATAAGTACCTCTTTTCAGAACAATTTTATTAAAGAAAGGTAATGGCTAATGAAGAGTATCTATCTGCTGTTTTTAACCGTTATAGTCAGTGCCGGCCTTATAACAGGCTGCGGAAGCGATAAAAAAGAACCTGCCACGCAAAAGACCGAAAAGGCCGTTACAGAGAAGGCTGTTGTGGAGAAAGTAAAAGAGAGCGTAACCAGGGCGGCGGAAACTGTAGAAGCCGATACCGCTAAAGCGATAAAAGCGACAAAAACGGTTGTTAAAAAGACAGTCAGGAAGATAGAGAAAAAAAGCGCAGAGGTTAAAAAGGCGATTTCAGCCGCAATACCAGTTGAACCGGCGCCGAAACAGACGGCCACAAAACCGGTAAAACCCGCTGTTGCGGTTGTCTCTCCGGCTGTCTCTAAAGAAAATATCAAGCTTGGCGGTTCTATATTCAAGGCAAAGTGCGCACTCTGCCACGGCGTAAACGGTAAGGGCAGCGCAATGGCCCCGGCCTTTGTCGGCAACAAGTGGATAAAAGAGGTGACCCGGGCCGACATCTCTGCGGTAATAAAGCGCGGCAGGCGCGGAACCGCAAAAAAATATCCGAAATTTCAAACACTGATGCCTGCGCACTCCTCTATGCCGGCTAACGAAGTCTCAGCCCTCGTTAGCTACATAAAGTCTATCAACTAAGCGCACCCGCTTACACTCCGCACCCGTATACTTACTTGTTTCCGCCGCTTCGCACGTTTTACCCGTGTGAAGCGGCGGAAACAAAAAAACCTCTCCCGAAAAAATCCCGCAGACCCGCAATCAGATACAGCTAAAGCAGAATTGCCTTAAGTTTGTCTACAAAAAGGCCGTAATGAATTTATTGGAACTCATAGCACAGCTCTGTGTAAAACAGGACTCGACAAGATAAACGGAGGTGAAAAATGGCCAAAGGACCGAAGATAAGCCAGGACCCTATGTTTAAGCTCTTAAGGGACGAACAGATTGCGGAGTTCAACTCTAAAAAGGCCGACGGCGCCGAGATAAACATTAGAGGAACCAACCTGCAGGGGCTCGACATGCGCAGGCTCGATGTAGAAGGCATAGATTTTACAGACTGTTATATGCGCGGCGCCGACCTTCGCGGGCTCGACTTCACCTCTTGCCGCTTAGAAGGCGCAAGTATAAGAAATGCCAAAATTTCAGGCGTATACCTGCCGAAAGAACTGACAACAAACGAGATTATAATGTCGCTCAATCACGGCACCCGTATGCGGTATAAAAAAATCTAAACTTGCCCCCCTCCTCTCTTTCCCGCTTACCCGCAACCGGCGACAAAACGGATACGCGCATTTATACGCCGAATATAAGAGCAAGGGGGCAGCGATATTAAGAGACCGGGAGGGCAGGGCCTTACCGTAAAAAGAGCACGCGGGCACGTTTTTGCCGCCCGACCTTTAATACTTTTGTTAACCGCTAAAGTTTTAACAAAGTTTGTTCGATAACAGAGATATACAACAGATAACCACACACACTCTTCCGGAGTTGAATAGATGGATATAGCTACCATTATAGGCGTACTTTTAGGTTTCGGGTTAATTATATGGTCGATACTGCTCAGCGGTTCACTTATGGCTTTTATCAATATTCCCGGCCTTGCTATAGTTGTCGGCGGAACCATTGCCGCAACCCTGATAATGCAGCGCCTCAATGTCGTTATAGGGGCCGTAAAGGTTGCTATAAACGTGATAAAAGGCAAAAACCCGGACCCTGTCGTACTGATAAAAGAGATGGTAAAACTCTCCGACGTAGCACGCAAAGAGGGGTTGCTGGCGCTTGAGAAAGCAAAGGTAGAGAACCCGTTTCTCGCCAAGGGGCTGCGCCTTCTTGCGGACGGGGTAGACCTTAAAGACATTGCCGCTATCTTAAAGACCGAGCTGCTCTACCTTAAAAACCGCCACCGCCGCGGACAGAAGGTCTTTAAGTTTATGACCGCTACGGCACCGGCAATGGGCATGGTCGGTACC
Organism: Deltaproteobacteria bacterium; assembly: GCA_024275855.1. Classification (GTDB taxonomy): domain Bacteria; phylum Desulfobacterota; class GWC2-55-46; order GWC2-55-46; family JADFVP01; genus JADFVP01. The sequence goes on along the minus strand of JAJRYL010000316.1, from coordinate 3,349 downwards.
CTTATCGGGCTTGTTCAAATGCTCATGTCTCTTGACGACCCGTCGTCAATCGGCCCCGCTATGGCGGTTGCGCTGCTTACCACTTTTTACGGCGCCGTGCTCGCCTTTTTAATATTCGGCCCTATAGCCGCTAAACTCGAAAGCAGAACCGATGAAGAGAGCGCGCGGCTCGAAATGATACTGAGCGGCATTGCCGGAATCTACAACAAAGAGAACCCGCGCATGATAGAACTGCGCCTCGCCTCTTTCCTCGACCCTAAGATGAGAAAGAAGATGGCTGACGCGGCACCGGGCGCCAAGAGCAAGAAGGCGGCCTGACAAGGCTCTGAAACAGCCCGGCGGCAATAACCGGAAGATAAAAATACCGACGGAGAGAGACCGATGGCGGAAGCTGAAATAGATTGCGACTGTAGCGACGACGGAGAAGAGTGCGAAGAGGGGGCCGCATGGCTTGCCACTTTCGGCGACCTTATGAGCCTTCTGCTCACCTTCTTTGTGCTGCTGCTCTCTTTTGCCGAAATGGATATAGTAAAGTTTAAAGACGCGATGGGCTCTATGCAGGACGCCTTTGGCGTATCGCAGGTAGGAACGGCCCCCGGCAACGTGGCGCCAAGTTCCGTCGTAGACCTTGGCCACGAAAAGAAAGACCTGCTTTTTGAAGACCCTGTCTCGATGAACTTCAGGGCTTCCGCCCCAAAAGCCATCAATAAGATAAGCAGTAAACAGAGTGTAAACGACGATATATTAAAAAGAGTAAAAAAATCTATATCGGATAACGGGCTCGAAAGCTCGGTTAACGTAAAGAATACGGGTCGCGGGGTAGTGATACAGGTACGCGGACAGCTTTTTTTCAACTCCGGTTCCGACATACTTAAAGAGGAGGCGCACCCCCTTCTCGACGATATAATAGGTATAATAGAAGATTTTCCGTACAATATGAGCGTCGAGGGGCATACAGACAACCAGCCCATAAATACCAGACGTTTCCGCTCCAACTGGGAACTCTCAACGGCAAGGGCCATCTCGGCGCTTCAATACATAATAGAGACCGGCAGAATAAACCCTAACCGGCTCGGCGCATCGGGGTACTCGGACATCAGACCGATTGCCGAAAACGGAACCAGTGCCGGAAGGGCAAAAAACCGCCGTGTCGAGTTTATTATCTTCAAGGAATAACCGGCCTCCCTACACTCCAAGTCTAAAAAAAATCACTCGGATACCCTCAAATATATTAACAAGGTCTATTCCGGTTGCACGCCCCGTTAATTGTAAAAAAAGAAGATTAAGGACGTAAAGTTAAGACCCCGCTCTGCCGATAATAGAGTATGCGCAACAACCGTTATACCTCTGTTGAAACTATTTTTTCGACCCGCGTCAACAAAAAGTACTGTCTGAAAGTATAGCCGGGCCCTACTATTTAAAAAACGACCTGCACCCTTGAGCACTCAACAAGAGAGACGAATAAAGACCTGCAAATGAAAATAATTCATAAACTGATAATCCTCTTTACCGCTATCACCGCGCTTATATGGATTGCCGGGCACTTTGCCGTCAACTCCAGCATAAATACGCTTAAAGGCCCCCTTGCGGCCAACACAGAACTGCTCGCCTCTACCATACTCTCGGAGATTGAAAAGAACGTATACGCCAGGGCAGAGGCGTTGCAGGTCTACTCAAGCAACCTCGCGCTAAAAGAGAACCTTATGGCCGCAAGCAAGGAATCTCCGCTGAACAACGGGGCTGTGACACCCGAAAACATAGACGGTATGTGGGCCTCGCTGCCGCCGGAGACCATAACGCCGGACATGCAGAAGATACTCGACAACCGGCTCTCTAAAGAGTTGCTCGACATGAAGGACTTCTACGCCGCTAAGTACGGGCACAACATCTTCAACGACATCTTCGCAACAGACAGTGTCGGCAGAACAGTCGCAATGACCGGCAGAACGGATAAATACCTGCACGCCAATTCGGCCTGGTGGAAAGATACTGTTGCAAAGAAAGTGCTGTATGGCGACATAACCACCGGAAAACAATCGGAAAAACGGGCTATTTCCATCTCTGTAAGGGTAGACGATAACTCAGGCAACCTTATAGGCGTAATCCGCGCGATACTCGATGTAGAGAGTTTTCTCGCTCCTCTTAAAGAGCTTAACAACCAGCTTGCGCTAAACAACGGCCTCTTTACCTACGCCCTGTACAGCAGGGACGGAGAGCTGATAAACAGCAACGCCGAAGCGCTGGAAAAGAGCGAATACCTTAGCGCTAACAATCCCAACCCCTTAAAACATACCGCAACCGGAGAACACGCGATAATTGACAGGCCCGGCGGAGAAACTTTTGTGGTTCATACCCACTCCAACAGGAAGAAAGATATAAACGGCCTCGGCTGGACACTGGCTATCGAACAGGACTCGTCAATACTTTTCGCGCCGATCTATAAACTGCGCCGCGGCATGCTCATAGCCTCGGTCTTCTTTACGCTGCTGCTCGCGCTCTTCGGCCTATACGTAATACGCGCTATAGCCCACCCTATCAAAAAAGTACACGAAGCCGCGGACCGGGTTACAAACGGAGACCTCAATATTCGCATAGAGGTAAACAAAGCGGACGAGCTTGGCGCGCTGGCCACCAACTTCAACCGTATGACCAGCAGCCTTCAGCAGGCGATACAGGTACGGGACAACGAGATAACGGAGCGCAAAATTTCGGAAGAGAAGGTGCGCCACATAGCGTACCACGACTCGTTAACCGGGCTTCCCAACCGCGCGCTCTTTAAAGACAGGGTAGACCAGGTGCTGCTGCGCGGACGGTGGCACAAAACTCTTGCCGCGATACTTTTTCTCGACCTCGACCGTTTTAAGGCCATTAACGACTCTTTGGGTCACGACGCCGGAGACGAGCTTTTAATTACAGTTGCCGAGCGGTTAAAGAAATGTATAAGAGACGGGGATACGGCGGCGCGCATAGGAGGCGACGAGTTCACCATACTCTGCCAGGACATTGCCCGCGTCGAGGACCTCTCTATTATCGTTGACAAAATCCTCTCCGCCTTCCGTCAGACTATGACCATTAAAGGGCACGACATCCTGGTCTCAACGTCTATCGGCATAAGCCTCTACCCTACCGACGGCCACGACGCAGAGATACTGATAAAAAACGCCGACCTCGCTATGTACCGCGCAAAATCGCGCGGCAGAAACACGTGTCAGCACTTTATGCCGATTATGGCGGAAAAATCGCTCGAACGGCTCCGCATGGAGAACAAGCTCCATAACGCTATTGAAGATATGAACTTCACCATAAAATACCAGCCGCTTATCGACTTAAAAACAGGCTCTATATCGGG
>JAJRYL010000315.1 GCA_024275855.1 Deltaproteobacteria bacterium | reverse complement strand
TTTGAATCCGCAAGCGCGGGCGCGGGCCAAAAGCGGGGTCTCTAACGGAGAGTAAACAATGTCGGAGACCACGGCTCCGGCATTCAACCCTTCAAGCTTTATATCGAGCGGCGGATTCTCGCCCATGCCGAGCACGGTCGTATTTACCAGCAGGTCGGCACCCTTTGCGCCTTCACTTAAAAAAGCCGGGTCGAGCGGTGCGACAGTAACCTCTATTCCACCGCACAAACGTGCAAACCCGCCGACCAGCTTCTGCGCCTTGTCTACGCTTCTGTTGGCAACGATAATAGACTTAGGTTTTTCCAAAAGCAGGGCGTAAAGAATAGCGCGCGCGGCCCCTCCGGCACCGACCATCACGAGGTTTTTATTTTTCGCGTTAAAACCGCAAGCATCCGTAAGGCTGTTTACATAACCGGGCCCGTCGGTATTATAACCCTTAAGCCCGCCCCCTTCGTTTACTATAGTATTTACGGCACCGACCGCTTTTGCGTGAGCGTCGATTTCGTCGAGGTGTTCCATAACCTCAACCTTGTGCGGTACCGTTACGTTAACGCCGCGCAGGTTCAATGCCCGCACCGCCTCTGTCGCGGCCTTTAACCCCTCGCCGGCCTTTACCAGAAAAGGCACATAAGCGTAATCGATTCCGACAGACTCGAAAGCGGCGTTCTGTATAACAGGCGAGAGCGAATGCGCTATAGGGTCGCCGAAGATTCCTATAATCCGTGTTCTTCCGGTTATAAACATTTAAAAATACCCTCTATAAAAATCCCTTTAAAAACAAAACTACTTAAAGATCTTTTCCGCCATCTTTAAATCCAGCTCTATCCGGGAGGCCAGTTCCTCTTTCGAGCCAAAGCGTACCTCGTCTCTTAAACGGGTCAAAAACGATACCCGCATTCTGCGCCCGTAGATACCTCTGTTAAAATTCAAAAGGTGCGCCTCTACCGTATGTTTCCTGTTTTTAAACGTGGGGGCGTTGCCGATATTTACTAACGCGTCATACTCTTTTTGTCTGCTTTCGCCGCCTTGTCCGCCGTTATTCACCAGCACGGCTCTGCACGAGCGTGCGCCAAGCGCAACCTTAGCGGCATAAACACCGTTACGGGGAAGAAGCTCGCTCGACACCTCTATATTGGCGGTCGGGAAACCGATCTTTCTTCCCACATTAAAACCCCTTACGACCCTGCCTTTTATAGAGTACGGACGGCCAAGCAGCTTAGCGGCCTTACTCGCCTCTCCGTCTTTAACCAGAGCCCGTATTCGAGAACTGCTGACAACCATATTGCCGCGCCGTGTTTCGGCAACCACAACCACCTTAAAACCGAACTCTGAACCGAACTTTTTTAACGACTCTACCGTACCCGCGCGCCCCCTGCCAAAAGAGTAGTTGCGCCCCACCCAGACCTCGCGAGCGCCAAGCCCGTCAACCAGTACGCTGCGCACGAATTCGCGCGGATGTTTCGACGCAAACAGCGTAGTGAAGCGGGCCATGACAAGGTAGTCGATAGCAGCGGCCTCTACAAGAGCGCGCTTATCCTCGGTATCGGTTATAAGAGACGGGCTCTTATCAGGGGCTACGATCTTTAAGGGATGAGGGTCGAACGTATAAAGCACGGACGGAGACCCAATCTCGCGCGCGCGAGAGACCAGACGCTTAAGCACACTGAGGTGCCCGATATGCAGACCGTCGAAGTTGCCGAGCGTAACCACGGGAGCCACCCCGTTATAACCTCCTATACCTCTTAAAACCCTCACACAGCCTCGCTGTCTTATTTGAGCGCGAACTCCAAAGCCTGATAAAGCAACATACTATTTTGCATAGCTCCCGAAGTTATCGCAATTCCCTGAATATAGATGGGGCTCAGCCCCGCGCTGTCTTATTTTAGCGCGAACTCCGAAGCCTGATAAAGCAACATACTATTTTGCATAGCTCCCGAAGTTATCGCAATTCCCTGAATATAGATGGGGCTCAGCCCCTCTTCTTTGTGCTTCTATCCTTGCTTGCAGCCTTGCCCTTTTTCGCGGCCTTTTTAGCCCCAACCCAGAAAGGCACTTTTTTACTCTCTTTCTTACTCT
>JAJRYL010000027.1 GCA_024275855.1 Deltaproteobacteria bacterium | reverse complement strand
CCTGCTTAACCGCTTTGCCGCGCAAGCGTTTATCTGGGCTGCGGCTGTAGCCGGCCTTACCTTTAAAAGAGATAAGTCCGGTACGGGTACTGCCTATGGCGCCTGTCAGGCGGCAAATGTCGAGCACAAGACAGATACCCGTCTTATTGCCCTGTGCCTGCTGCTTGCCGCTCTGATCTTTTTTGTCGATATCTCTATTCCCCTCGGCGTTGCCGGCGGCGTGCCGTATGTAGCCGTTATCCTGATCTCGTTATGGTCGCCTCAGAGGTCTTTTACCATCTATATGGCTGTACTTTGTTCGGTTCTTACCGTTGCCGGTTACTTTAACTCGCCTGTCGGGGGCGAGTACTGGAAGGTGTTGAGCAACCGGTTTTTAGCCGAAATGGTTATATGGACATCTACGATACTCGGACTTGGACGAAAAAATGCCGAGGTTATGCTGCTTGCCGCCCGCGACAACCTTGAGGAGCGGGTAGAGGCGAGAACGAGCGACCTTGTGGCCGAGGTCGCCGAGCGCAAGCGGGTGGAGGCCGTGCTGGAGGATCAGCTTCTCTTTTTTCAGACACTTATCGATAATATGCCGAGTCCGGTCTTTTATAAAGATACCGCCGGACGGTATCTCGGCTGCAATGTGGCTTTTGAAAAGTCGATAGGGTTTAGCCGCAGTGAGATAGAGGGCAGAACAGTGTACGAACTCGCCCCTCCTGAGCTGGCCGGCAAGTACTTTGAAATGGATAAAAAGCTCTTTGAAAAAAAGGGTATTCAGGTATACGAAGCAAAGGTTAAGTATACGGACGGTAAAGAGCACGATATACTCTTTAATAAGGCGACGTTTACCCGCGCAAACGGCACTATGGTCGGCCTTGTCGGTGTTATGACCGATATTACCGGGCACAGGAGGGCCGAGCAGGAACTCGACCGCTCAAAGCGAATGCTTGTTTCCGTGCTCGACACTATTCCTGTTCGTGTCTTCTGGAAGGGCCGCGACTTTAGATACATGGGCTGCAATACGGCATTCGCAAAAGACGCCGGGTTCGAGTCGTCGGACGAGATAATCGGTAAAGACGATTTCGGGCTTGCCTGGGCTAAAGAGGCGGGTACGTACAGGTCCGATGACTCAAGGGTGGTAGAGACCGGTGTGGCCAAGCTCAACTACGAAGAGCTGTTGAGTGACGATAAGGGGGTTTGCCATTGGCTAAAGGCCAGTAAGGTGCCTCTTAGGGACTCTAACGGCGACATTATCGGCCTTTTGGGCACTTATGAGGATATTACCGAGCGCAAGAGAGCTGAAGAGCAGATTCGTAAGCTCTCCCACGCGGTGGAGCAGAGTTTCGAGTGTGTTGTAATAACCGATACCGACGGTACAATAGAGTACGTAAACCCGTACTTTACCGAACTTACCGGTTATTCGTTCGACGAGGTCGCGGGGCAGAACCCGCGCCTGCTCATGTCGGGCGAGCATGGCAGGCTGTTTTATAAAGAACTGTGGGATACGATAAAGTCGGGCAGGGTTTGGAGGGGTCAGTTTCATAATAAAAAGAAGAGCGGCGAGTTTTACTGGGAGAACGCGTCTATTTCTCCTATAAGGGATGAAACGGGACGCCTTACGCACTTCATTGCGGTAAAAGAAGATATTACCGAGCGTAAAAGAGCCGAGGAGCGGTTGAAGGAGAAGAGCGAAAAGCTCGACCTGCTTAACAAAGACCTGCATGAGCTTACTATGGAGATAACGCGGATTGAAGAGACGGAAAAGAGGCGCTTTGCCGAACTGCTGCATGACGATATAGGGCAGAACCTTGTGGCCGTAAAGATGGCCCTGTCCAACACCCTAAAGCACGCCTCCGGTTTTAAGCCCGATACGCGCTCGCAGCTTGGTGACGCCAACGCGTTGCTTGAGTCTACAATCGGTTCTCTCAGGGCGCTCAGTTCAGACCTTTATCCGGTTACGCCGTATGTCGAGGGGCTGATAGATAAAAAAGGTCTTATAGACGCTCTCAGGTGGCATGAGAAGAATATATTAAACCCGGCCGGAATAGAGACCAGTGTTCAGATAACACCGGCTGTCGAAGGGCTT
>JAJRYL010000026.1 GCA_024275855.1 Deltaproteobacteria bacterium | reverse complement strand
CTCCTCCTTAACGGCACGAGCCATCATGTAGATAATTATCTCAACATGAAAAGGTTTGCATAACTTATAAAGAGCGCTGCCGGACCCGACGCCTCCAGACTCGATTCTGCCAAGCGCCCTTAGAGCCGCGCCCCTTGAGCTTAGCACCTCTACTCTTGTGCGCCCGCATATACCAAGCTCACCGGCCATAACCAAAAGCTCGGCCTCTTTAAGGGAACCGGTAAGCACAAGCAGCAACACAAGCCACTCCTCTACCTTAACATGCCTGTAAAGCAGACGGTACCAGACGAGGGAGTCGCACGCGCGGTCGAAAAAGACCTCGACCGCCGGACTCCACTCTATCGACGGGTGAATAAACTTAAGCACCCCAAGCTCGTGCAGCCGCCTGACAGAACGGGTCGGAGCCTCCTGGGCAAAAATATGCTTCAGTTCGTTAAAGAGCCGCGCACCGGATACGTTGGCTATAAGGCCGGACCTGACGGCGTTTTTTATCAGGTTGAGGGTATGCTTGTCGATATCGAAACCGAACTTTTCACTAAAGCGCACCGCGCGTAAAACCCGTGTCGGGTCTTCGACAAAGCTCAGGTTGTGCAGCACCCGAATCCTCTTCTCTTTAAGATCCCTCTGCGCCCCGAAAAAATCGAGCAGCCTTCCGAAGACCCCGGGGTTGAGCGATATCGCCAACGTATTTATTATAAAGTCGCGCCTGTAAAGATCGAGCTTAAGCGACGACTGCTCGATGGTAGGCAGCGACCCCGGTTTTTCGTAGTACTCAAGGCGCGCCGTGGCGACATCTATCTTAAAGCCGTCCGGAAAGAGAAGCACAGCCGTTTTAAAGGTTGAGTGCGCCCTTACACGCAGCCCCCTCTCACGTGCGAACTCTCTGGCAAAATCTATTCCGCTGCCGCCTTCAACAACAATATCTATATCGAGATTCTCGCGCCTTAAAAGCAGGTCGCGCACCATACCGCCTACAAGAAAGAGTTTTACCCCCAGACGCCCGGCAACCGTACCCGCCTCTTTAAGCACCTCAAGAAGCCAGTCCGGCAGACTTTCCATAAGCCCCGAAACATTACGTACACGGGTTTGCCCTGCGCCGCCCGGCTTTTCGCTAAGCTCAAGCTGTAAAAGCTTGAGCAGGTCGGTTCGGGTGATAACACCGACAAGCTCTACGGCGCGCTTTACCGGAAGCAGCCGCGTGCCGTGTCTAATAACCTTATCTCTAATCCCGTCAACGTTCATAGAAACATCTACAGTGTCGCACTCCGTCATCATGTAGTCACTTACAGCCGCGTCGCCAAGCCCGTGATAGAGCGCCTTGTCCACTACCTGCCGGGTAATTACGCCGCACACACCGTTTGAATCGAGCACCGGCATGGCGTTAACGTTGTAACGGCGCATCGTTAACATAACCGTCTTCATATCGGTCTTTGCGTCTGTGGTAATCGGAGGGTAACTCATTATCTCCTCTGCCCGCCTTACCGGCACAAGCTGCTCTTTTAAGACGGCAAGCAGCCTCTCCCTGGCCTGAATAACGGTAACGCCTTTTAACGTAACCGACGCGGCGCCTCTGTGCCCGCCTCCGCCAAGCGCCCTCAGTACAAGACCGGCATCAACCCTGTTGTCCGAGCTGCGGGCTACGACATGAACCCTGTCGGCGGAATCGACAAGAACGAAAAGGGTCTTCGCCCCGCCCATTTCAACTATCTTCTCGGCCAACGCGGAGACCTCCCCTCCGTACTTGTCGAGCGTGCCCTCTACAAGCGAAACATCTACACCCCCGACCGTATAGATCGCGCGCGACTGTAGCAGGTCGTTCAGCAGAGCGACCTCGTTGGCGCTGAGCTCGTGTTTCAACAACTCGGTGACAGAGGTTAAGTCGGCCTCCGCCGAAAGAAGAAATGAGGCCGCCTCGTAATCGAACACAGTGGTAGAGCCGTAAGTGAGGTTGCCTGTATCTTCATAGATTCCGGCCATTAAAACG
>JAJRYL010000025.1 GCA_024275855.1 Deltaproteobacteria bacterium | reverse complement strand
TTAACAGTTGAAGCCGACAACCTGTCGGCGGATTAAACATGTCACGTACCGCCATAACCTACAATAACCCTGCCGCTCTCAACTATAACCGGCACCGCTCTTTCACCATCGCTAACCTTGAGCATACGGGCCATAGCCCCGCTCGACGCCAATACATCGACAAACTCAACCTCGAAACCCTCTTTCGCGTAATCCCGACGGGCCGCGTCTGTATAGGGTCAGGTATCTTTTCCGTAGATGTAAATTTTCCCGGCCATAAAAACCTCCAATAGCTCTTACCAAAAATTACCGGCATACTCTTGGGCGCAAAAAGTATTACGAAATACAGTAAAGAACCAAAACCCGTACTTATACCTTTACTATACAACACGACAGCGGAAAAAGCCAAGACGGACAATACTTAAACGTAACACCTGAAGAAGGCTGAACTCAAGTATTATCTTCTCTTTTTAACCCCTACCCTGTCGCAGACACTATACAGCCTGCACCTTGAGCAGTGCGGAGAGAGAGGAGAGCAGAGGTTCTGCCCGTAAGCGACCAGAAGGTCGTTTATCTCCGCCCAGTATTTCTGCGGCAGCTTACGCCTAAGCGCCATCTCCGTAGCGTCCGGGCTCTTGGTGCGCACATACCCCCAGCGGTTCGTAATCCTGTGCACGTGAACGTCTACGCAGATACCGGGCCTGTTATATCCCATTGTAGCAACAAGGTTGGCGGTTTTGCGCCCTACCCCTTTTAGCTTAAGCAGCTCCTCTATGCTCTCTGGCACAACCGAACCGTACTCGCTAACGAGCACGCGCCCTATCTCTTTTAACGTCTTTGCTTTTACACGGTAGAATCCGGCGGGATAGATCGCCTTTTCTATCTCTTCAATCTCAAGAGCCGCCAACCCGGCAGGCGTTACGGCGAGAGCAAAGAGCCGCTCGGACGCCTCCCTTGTAGTCGAGTCTTTTGTCCTTAAGCTAAGTATGCAGGAGACCAGTACCTTAAAGGGAGAGCGGCGCTTCTCTGCCGCCACCTCCGTTACGTAAGGCATCGGGAATGTTTTGTACTCGGCACGAAGAATCTCAACCGCCGAATCTATTTCATCAACTTTCATGCTTTCAGTTTATTACAGAGGTATATAATTTGTATATCAAAAAAAGAGAGCCCTCCGCATTTTTGCGGGGGGCTCTCAACTCTGCTATGCTCTTTACTCCGGTACTCGGATCGCTCGAAACTGAACAGACCTGCCACGGTTTACACCTATCCGTTAAGCCTGTGCGTACAAGACCCCGACACCGGAATAAAGCCGGACTTACATCATGTCCATTCCGCCCATGCCACCCATTCCGCCCATGCCGCCCATGCCACCAGGCATTGCCGGCATTGCGTCTGCGTCGCTCTTCGGCTTGTCCGTAATCATGGCCTCGGTGGTAAGCATTAAAGAGGCGATGGAACTAGCGTTTTGAAGCGCGACACGCGCGACCTTTGTAGGGTCGATTACTCCGGCCTTCAAAAGGTCTTCATAGACCTCGGTAGCGGCGTTAAAACCGTTTGCGCCCTTGGAGTTCTTTACCCTGTCCACGACTATTGAGCCTTCTACTCCGGCGTTGGCCGATATCTGACGAAGCGGCTCTTCCAAAGCCCTAAGTACGAGCTTAACGCCAAACTGCTGGTCGCCTTCGAGTTCAAGAGCGGCCACCTTGTTGGAGACCCTTATGTAGGCTACGCCGCCTCCCGGCACAACACCTTCGTCAACCGCGGCCCTTGTAGCGTGAAGGGCGTCTTCAACGCGCGCCTTCTTCTCTTTCATTTCAGTCTCAGTAGCGGCTCCAACGTTGATTACCGCGACTCCGCCGGCGAGCTTTGCGAGCCTCTCCTGCAACTTCTCTTTATCGTAATCAGAGGTAGACTCGGCAATCTGGCCTCTTATCAGCTTAATTCTGCCTGCAATCTCGTTCCTTTTGCCCGCGCCGTCGATAATGGTCGTATTCTCTTTGTCGATAACCACTCTCTTTGCGCTGCCGAGGTTCTCAAGCTCAACCTCTTCGAGCTTAATTCCAAGCTCTTCGGCCAAAAGCGTACCGCCGGTTAAGGTAGCTATGTCGTCGAGCATGGCCTTGCGTCTGTCGCCGAAACCCGGCGCCTTTACCGCGCAGGCGTTGAGCGTACCGCGAAGCTTGTTGACTACGAGGGTAGCGAGCGCCTCGCCGTCTACGTCTTCGGCTATTATAACGAGGGGTCTGCCCATCTTGGCGATCTTTTCGAGCAGCGGAAGAAGGTCTCTCATGTTAGAGATCTTCTTTTCGTGGATAAGTACATACGGGTCGTCGAGAACAACTTCCATTCTCTCGGCATCCGTAACAAAGTAAGGAGAGAGATAACCTCTGTCGAACTGCATGCCCTCTACGACGTCGAGCTGGGTCTCCATGCCCTTGGCCTCTTCAACCGTTATTACACCCTCTTTGCCGACCTTTTCCATAGCGTCCGCTATTATCTCGCCTATGGTGTCGTCGCCGTTGGCGCTGATGGTGCCAACCTGCGCTATATCGCCCTTGCCCTTAACAGGCTTCGAGAGCCTTTCGAGTTCGGCTGTTGCTACGCTTACGGCCTCGGAGATTCCGCGTTTCAGATCCATCGGGTTGTGGCCCGCGGCCACTAACTTGGAGCCTTCCCTGAAGATGGCCTGAGCGAGCACGGTGGCTGTTGTGGTGCCGTCTCCGGCAACGTCTGAGGTCTTTGAAGCGACCTCTTTTACCATCTGCGCGCCCATATTCTCGAAGTTATTATCAAGCTCTACCTCTTTGGCGACGGTAACGCCGTCTTTGGTGATTATCGGCGAGCCGTAGCTTCTGTCTATTACAACGTTGCGTCCCTTGGGGCCGAGCGTAATCTTAACCGCGTCGGCAAGCACGTTTACGCCGTTGAGTATGGCGTTTCTCGCGTTCTGACTAAATAACAGATCTTTTGCGCCCATTTTGGGTCTCCTCCATAAGAAAGTCTTGCATAAAAAGAAAGTTTCGTTTTCCGTCTATCCGCACCGGTTGCTCACACACCCGGCTCGGCCTCTAAATACCCTTTTACATCTGTACGCCCCGTCCGTCAATCAGCCCTTAAAAATATTGCCGCCCGGTACGGGGTTCTATTTACAAAAAGCCGGGGTGCCTCAGGCAACTACAATGCCGAGCACGTCGTCTTCTTTCATTATAAGGTGCTCTACACCCTCTATCTTTACCTCGGAACCCGCGTACTTGCTGAAGATTACACGGTCTCCGGACTTTACGCCAAGCGGCACGAGCTTACCTGTTTCATCTACCCTGCCCGGGCCCGCCGCTACTACCTTACCCTCGGCAGGAGTCTCTTTCGCGCTGTCCGGTATAATAATTCCGCCTGCTGTCTTACCCTCTTCTTCAAGCCTCTTGACTAAAATCTTGTCGTGAAGCGGCTGGATCTTCATCTGATACACCCTCCTTTTTAAAGTAAATCCTTGTTTTTCCGAAATAAACTATATAGAGCAACAGTACCTTCGCTCCCGATTGCTGTAAATATATGGCCCGTCCCCTGTATTGTCAAGATTTTTTTAGCAGTAAGAGCAAATGAGTGACTGG
>JAJRYL010000314.1 GCA_024275855.1 Deltaproteobacteria bacterium | reverse complement strand
CCTGCTTTATCCGGGGGTGGACGACGAGCAGACACGCAGAGAATTTTTGCGCGTTATCGACCGGCACGCGACCCGCATGTCCCGCCTCATAGACGACCTTCTTACGCTTTCGCGCCTTGAGTCCCAGCAGATGTCTATAGAGCCCGCGTTTGTTGACATAACGGAGCTTTTAAGCTCAACGGAGAAGAGCTTCAGAAAGCACGCCTTCGATAAGGGTCTAACGCTCATTGGCGAAATACCGGACGGGCTTCCCGTAGTCTCCGGCGACCATGACCGGCTTGAGCAGGTGGTGGTAAACCTGCTCGACAACGCTATTAAGTACACGCCCGAAGGCGGTAGCGTGCGCCTTAAGGCAAAAAACGACAAAGGGGCTATAACCGTAGAGGTAATAGATACCGGCATAGGAATTCCGGAGGCCGATATGCCGCGCATATTCGAGCGCTTCTACCGGGTAGATAAAGCCCGCAGCCGCGACCTTGGCGGTACCGGACTCGGCCTCGCCATTGCCAAGCATATAGTACAGGGGCATAACGGCGTGCTGAACGTAGAGTCCGCCGTAGGGGTCGGCACCACCTTCAGCTTTACTCTTCAGGCCGATTGATTTTTAACAATTTTCCCTGTCTAAACCTTTCTTTTTCGGAACCGTATTTTATGGGTGTTATCGAGGTTAAAGAGCTTGTAAAAAGCTACAACGGAGTGAGGGCCGTTGACGGTGTTACGTTTAGCGTGACCGAGGGGGAGACCTTCGGTTTTTTAGGCCCCAACGGAGCGGGTAAAACCACGACTATAAATATACTCTGCACGCTTTTGGGTTTCGACTCCGGTACGGCTTTTGTAAACGGTTTCGACTGTGTTAAAGAGCCGCTTAAGGTGCGCTCTTCCATCGGCCTCGTCTTTCAGGAGGTAACGCTCGATAACGAACTTACGGCTGAGGAGAACCTGAAGTTTCACTGTTATATGTATAATATGAGCAGGCAGCTTGCCAACGAGAGGATAGACGAGATACTTGGCGTGGTCGGGCTTGCCGATAAGCGCGGTACAATAGTTAAGAAGTTTTCCGGAGGAATGAAGCGCAGGTTGGAGATAGCGCGCGGGCTGCTGCACAGGCCGAAGGTTCTCTTTCTTGACGAACCGACCCTTGGGCTCGACCCTCAGACACGCACCAACGTGTGGGACTTTATCTCTGAGTTGAAGGCGAGTTTAGGCACGACCATCTTTATGACGACCCACTACATGGACGAGGCCGAGGCCTGCGACAGGATCGCTATAATAGACGGCGGAAAGATAATTGCGTGCGAGAGCCCCGGCGGGTTAAAGAGGTCGCTTAGAGGCGATACGATCTATATAAAGAGCACGGACGATGAGCGCGCGGCAGTGGAGCTTAAAGAGAAGTTAAACCTCTCGGCGAGAAAGATAGGCAGCGGGCTCTCTATTATCGTAGAGTCCGGAGAGAAGTTTATACCGAAGATATTCGAGTCTATGGAGACCCCGATACTCTCTGTCAGTATGAAGAGACCGAGCCTTGAAGATGTCTTTATACACCTTACGGGCAAAGAGATAAGAGAGTATCAGGCGGTAGCTCCGGTAAGGCCGCACCGGTAGAGATTGTCTCCGCGTTATAAGTTAAACAGGCACACCCGACACAGGGGTTAAAAAGAGTGATATGCTTTCATACAAGGCGATATACGTTATAGTTCTGCGCGAGTTCAAACGCTTCTTCCGGCAAAGGGGCAGAATGGTTACCACTATCGCGAGGCCGCTGATATGGCTCGTTATAGTCGGTTCCGGTTTTGTTAATCTGATAGATGTAGATACGGGCGCGAACTACATACAGTTTATTCTGCCCGGTATCATAGGCATGACCATACTCTTTACTTCGGTCTTCTCTACCATCTCGGTCGTCTGGGACAGGGAGTTCGGTTTTTTAAGAGAGATGCTGGTTGCCCCTGTCTCAAGGGTTACAATAGTTTTCGGTAAACTGATCAGCGGCACCGCCCTTTCCGTATTTCAGGGTACTATACTTTTAGCCGTGGCCCCCGTTATCGGGCTTAATTTCGGTCTTTCAGACTTTTTTTTAATGTTTATATTTATGACTATAGTGGCGCTCGCTATAACGTCGCTCGGCCTTTTTGTCGCCTCGTTTCTAACGTCGCTTGAAGGTTTCAACGTAATAATGAACTTTATAGTTCTGCCTATGTTCTTTCTCTCCGGCGCCCTCTACCCAGTTGAGAATCTGCCCGCGGCGCTTCAACTGCTCAGTTACATAAACCCGCTCTGTTACGGAGTTGACTCGTTCAAGCATATACTTCTGCCCGGCGGCGGCTCCTTAAGTGCCGAGCTTCCGCTGTATGTGGACGTTATTTTTATTCTTACTTTCGCGACAGTAATGACCTTTCTTGCCGCTCTTGTTTTTGAAAAGCGCAAGTGAGCGGTAAGCTCTGTTGTCACTCTTTAAAATCGGATAATAAAAATGGCGTGCGGCACGCTCTACATAGTCTCTACCCCTATAGGCAATATGGAAGACATTACCTACAGGGCGGTGCGGCTGCTTGGCGAAGTAGATCTGATCGCCGCTGAGGATACCCGCAGAACCAGAAAGCTTCTAACTCATTTCGGCATTCAGGCCGCCGTTACAAGCTGTTTCGAGCAGAACGAGGCGGTTAAGGGGCGTTATCTTGTAGAAAAATTGAAGGCCGGCGACTCTGTAGCGCTTGTATCGGACGCAGGCACTCCGGCTATTTCAGACCCCGGTTACGTGCTTGTTAAGCTCGCGCTCGACTCGGATGTTCCCGTGGTCTCTGTTCCGGGTGTGTCGGCGCTGGTGGCCGTGTTAAGTGTTTCGGCTCTTTCGCTTGCGAGTTTTACCTTTCGCGGTTTTGTCCCTGCCGCTAAGGGCAAGCGGCGAGACTATCTGCTTGAGATGAAAGGCCGGGAAGAGACCTATGTAATGTACGAGGCCGCGAGAAGGCTGCAAACCACGCTAAAAGAGCTGAGCGAGCTTGTAGGCGAGTGCGATGTTGTCGTCGGGCGCGAGATGACGAAGATCCACGAAGAGGTTATCAGAGGTGACGTTGAGACCGTTATAGGTGTTTTAGCGGGGCGGGTTTTGAAGGGCGAGGTTACGCTTGTGGTAAGAACACGCCCGGTGTCGAGGCAACAGGGAGAGCTTAAGGGCGAGATAGAGGCGTTGTTAAAATCAGGAGTACGCCTTAAAGAGGTCGTACGCGCTCTTTCAAGGGAGTTTGATATACCCGGGAGCGAGTTGTATAAAGAGGCTTTAAAGGTTCAGGAATTGATACGGGGCGGGTAGTTAAAAGTTGCGGCAGAGGGCGCTGATAAATGCGTCCGGTTCCGCATATCTGTTTTTTTAAAATATCGGGTGTTATGAAAAAAATGTTTCTTGGCGCCATACTCGGCGCGATTATAGTGCTGCTCTTTATCTTCTTCGGGGGCGGCAAGTACGTAAGCAAGGTAGGTGTTGGAATGGAGCATGTGGGCAAAAAGCTCGAAAAGGTAGAGAAACGCCTGAAAAAAAGCACAACGGAGGCGCAGAAGAGGGTAAAGAAGACGGTTAAAAAGGTCTCTAAAAAGGCGCAGAAGGTAAAGGAGGGCATCGAAGAGACTACCGACAAGGTAAACAGGCTTCTTGAGTAACTCGCCTGGTAAAAGGCGGCATTTAAGCTCGAAGATGAATGGCCGCCCGTAACGAAGCCGGCTTTATTCAGCCGTTAAAACTTCGGACTTTGTCGGTCTGGAAACAGGCTCTCTGCCGGACTCAAGCCGGGGGGGCTGCAACCGAAGATACACCTGCTTGTGCCGCAAGAGGCCGCGCTTTCGCCGGTTTTACTCTTTGCTCTTGTCGGCGTTGGTGAGAATAAAATCGAAAGTAAGGTCGATTACCTCTGTGCCGACATACATGTTTTTGATAACCAGTTTTGCCCGTTTCGCGCCTTTTGAGACCGGTCTGAAAATAATATAGCGCGAGAGAGTATGTAAAGGCAAAACGGTAATTCCGAGGTCGTAGAACGAACTCCTGAACCCTGTCAACCCTTTTTCGAGTGTTGCGTCTTTAATCGCCATTTCGTAGAGCCGCGGATAGTCGAGCGGTTTAGAGTATCCGAGGTCGCTGTCCAAAAGCGCGGTTATGGCCGGGTCGTACCGCACCTTTTTGCTTTCGCTTCTGTTTGTTATGCTCATCTTCAGAAGCACGAACTCAAGGTCGTAAAGCCTTGCGAGTACGCTGCCGCCCGCTTTCTTACCGTCTTTACGCGCCTCTTTAAGCACAACGGTTACGTCCTCATTTTCAAACCTGAGCTCTTCGCCTTTTCTGCTGTACCCGCCTTTGG
>JAJRYL010000313.1 GCA_024275855.1 Deltaproteobacteria bacterium | reverse complement strand
TTTTTTCATTGGACAATATAAAGAGACGCAGAGGCCGCAAGAGTGAGTTTAAAGAATAAAAGGATACTGCTTGGCGTTACCGGGGGCATTGCCGCCTACAAGGCCCTTGAGCTTACGCGCCTTTTTATAAAGGCCGGCGCAGAGGTTCGCCCTGTTATGACGCGCGCGGCAGCGGAGTTTATTACACCGCTCTCTCTTTCCACGCTTGCGCGTTCCAAAGTCTATTCAACCATGTTCGACGTGAATGAGCGGTTCGATATAGATCATATTTCGCTCGCTCAAGAGTGCGATATAATTGTCGTAGCCCCAGCCACCGCAAATATAATCGCAAAGGCGGCAACAGGTATCGCCGACGACCTGCTCTCGACGGTAATAGCCGCCGCTACCGTACCGTTGCTCTTTGCCCCGGCAATGAATACGGCTATGTGGAACAGTCCGGTGCTTCAGGAGAATATAAAAAAACTGTCAGCCCTCGGTTTTAACTTTGTAGAGCCAGCTGTCGGCGAGCTTGCGTGTGGTTACGAGGGCAAGGGAAAGCTTGCCGAAGTCGATACGATCTTCGCCTCCGTTAAAGAGGCGCTTGGAAGTTTTGGCCGCAAAGAGATGGCGGGCGAAAGAGTGCTGGTAACGGCGGGGCCGACACGTGAACCCATAGACCCCGTAAGGTATGTATCGAACTCTTCGTCTGGTAAAATGGGTTACGCTCTCGCCTCTGCCGCAAAAGAGTCCGGTGCTGATGTGGTGCTTGTAAGCGGCCCGACTGACCTGCCAACGCCAAAAGGTGTTACCAGAATAGACGTGACAACGGCGGACGAAATGCATGCGGCCTGCCTTAAAGAGTTTCCAGTGTGCACGATACTTATTATGGCCGCGGCGGTTGCGGATTACGCTCCGCTGCACGTTTCGTCCCGGAAGATAAAAAAAGAGGCGGGGTCGTCTTTGACCCTGGAGATGAAACAGACGAAGGATCTTATTAAAAGTATGGGCGGGATAAGTACGGGGCAGTTTATGGCCGGTTTCGCGTTAGAGACTCAGGATTTAATAGATAACGCGCGCGCCAAGTTAATCTCAAAGGGTCTCGACATGGTTGTAGCCAATACGCCGCATGGAATAGGCGGGGCTTATAACGAGGTGAGCATACTCGACAAGGCCGGCGGAATCGAACAGATTGAGAGCATGAAAAAAGAGCGGGTTGCCCAAAAGATACTTAATCGCCTTATGGCGTTAAAGTCTGCCGTCAGACCCGAACAAGTTTAAGGGCGTTCTCCATTGCTTACTCCCAGTCAGCACCCGCCTGTTTCAGTCTCTTCAATTTTTTTCTGAGAAAGTACGCTGTATTGAGCGCGTGTTTGCCTGTCGGGTCTTTTTTAACCGTCTTCGCGTTCTCGCCGTTTAAGAGTATGTCCGTTGCGGCTTTAAGGGCGCGGTTGAAGTACTCGTCTTTAAAGTCCGCTTCGAGTTTCCACTTGGAACGGGCCGAGAGATGCTGTATCATTTTACGCCACCTGTCTACCTGTTGCAGGTTCAGCATGCTTGAAAATATTCTTTTATTGGTCTTGAACGGCAACGGCGCCTCTTCTATCATCGAGTCGAGCAGGTTGTCGTTTTCTATATGCACCTTGCGGCTTATCAGTTTCGGCAGTTGCCATACAAAGTCTCCGGCAAGGGCGTCGAAGCGCATCTCCCAGTAGATGTGGCGCAACGTACGGGTAGAGAATGAGCGGAGCATCATCTCCGGTATAAAGTGGTTGTGGGCTACGGTATCGGCGCCGAGGTGGCAGAGGTAGCCGAGGGCAAAAGCCCGCTGGGGTTCTGTTTTCGCCTGCTCTTTCAGTCTGAAACCGAACTGCCAGTTATGGCAATGTTTAAGCTCTTCGACCATATTTTTACCGACAACGATATCGGCTGATATGTTACCGTAAAGAAAGTCTTGCGGGTAACGCGAGAGCAGCGCGGCGAGAGGGCCCTTGAGCAGGTCGGTGCTCGATAAGATAGTGTGCCCTACCTCAAGGTGCGTGGCGGGGCCCCATGCGTAGGCACTGTCGGGAAGAAACAGAAGCAGCAGCAGTGTAGGCAGCAAAACGAGCAGTATAGTGCTTTTTTGAAACATATATGAATTGTATCGTAATGTAAAAAGTATGTAAAGCCGGGGCAGGGGAGTTGTGGGAGAAGAGATTAAAGAGATAGACGAAATAGCCCGCGAGCTAAGGGCGAAGCTTGAGTTGATGGCGGCCTCGGGGTTAAACGAGTGCCTTGTGCGCAGGCGCAGCTTAAAGGATGTTTACGCCGAGATCAGGGGCTGCGGCAGGTGCGCCCTTGCCACAGAGCGCATCTCGGTATCGACCGGAACAGGCAGCGCAAAGTCAGGGCTTTTTATAGTGCTTGAGAGACCTTTTACCGGTACCGGAAGTGGTAACGGAACAGACGCCTACACCGGAGAAGAGGGCGTTTTGTTAAAAGATATTATAACCAAAGGTCTTAAGGTCGATACCTCTGATGTTTACCTCAGTTTTGTCGTAAGGTGTCTGAACGTTAAGAGCGCGGCGGATTCTGACGCTGCGTTTAAAGACGAAAGCAGCGGTGCTGTAGACTCCTGCCTGCCGTATCTTTTTGAAGAGATAGAGGCGCTAAAGCCGAAGGCCGTGCTTCTTTTTGGAGACGAAGTCGCGGAGACCTTTTTAGGAGCGGCTATCGGTTTGGCGCCGGGCTCCGTTAAACGCAACCGTTTTTACAAGTTCAAGGGAATGGAGGTGGTCTCTACATATACCCTTGGCGAAATTTTAAAAGACAAAGTAAAGAAGAGCGAGTTCTGGAGCGGCGCCTTCAGAACGGGTAAAATCGTTTAGAGGGCGGGGGAAGAAGAGAAGGCATGACGGGCGATACGGCGACAGGGCATAGAAAGAGGCTCCGGCAGCGTTTTTTAAAAAACCGTTTGAACGGCTTTCACGACTACGAGGTAGTTGAACTGCTGCTGACCTACGCTATAACGCGGCGCGACGTTAAGCCTGTAGCGAAGGCCGCGTTGAAGCGGTTCGGTTCACTGCATAAACTCTTCGAGGCTACACGGGACGAACTTGTTACGGTTGACGGGATAGGTGAAAATGCCGCGTTGCTGTTAACGCTGCTGAAACCTCTGACAAAAGAGTACCTTGGAGCGCCACGGAAAAAGAGGTTTAGGATCACTTCGTCGGAAGAGGCGGTGGCCGCGGTAAAGAGCGCGGCAGGTTTTGAGGCGGGGTCGTTTTACACGCTTTATCTCAATACCAAAAATGAGATTCTTTACATAGGTGAAGTAATACATGAGTACGGAGCCGGGCTGCCGATAGAGCCTAAGGAGGTTGTAGAGGCGGCGATAGCGAAGAACGCGAAATCTATAATCTTCGTTCGACGTGCCGGGTGCGGAAAAGTAGAGCGTAAGGGTGTAGACGAGAAGGAGGTTGCGGTGATAAAGTCGGTAGAGGCCGCGACAGACCCGCTCGACATAACTGTTTTAGACTACATTGTAATCTGTAACGGCTCTTATATAAGCGCATGTGAAGAGGGTTA
>JAJRYL010000312.1 GCA_024275855.1 Deltaproteobacteria bacterium | reverse complement strand
TTTTAAAAAGAAGAGAATAGCCGGGTAGGCTTCGTCTTTAAACGGCGTATCTATCAACTGCTGATAGGTCTTTGAATCCGGGGCGTTGAGACTTACCGAAATGGTATCAACAAATTGCAGTTCGGGTAGAACGTTGCGCTTATTGAAGAGGTTCGCCAGCCCGTCGGTATCGATACGAATCTTGCAGCCCATTCGCTTTAAGTACAAGCCTACCTCTTTAACAAGCTCTATCCTTGTTAAAGACTCGCCGAAACCGCAAAAGACAACCTCGTCATACTCGGTAGGCTCTTTGCCAAGCTCCGCTATAGCCGCTATCACCTCTTTAAAGTCCGGCTCTTTTGCGAGCTTAAGATAGTGCCCCTTTACGGTGTAAGAGCTGAACTTGGCGCAGAACGAACACCTGTTGGAGCATCTGTTGGTAATATTCAAGTAAAGCGAGTTGCGAATGGCGTAAGCGACTTTCGCGTGCGGTTCTCCGGCCTCTTTGTCCGTGTCCGTCAACCCGGCTATGCCGAAAAGCTGCTCTGTATTTAAGACCGTTATGCGCGATACGTCGTCTAAGGTAAGCCCCTTTAACCCGGCCACAACTTTAGCGGTATGTACCGTATTGGCCGGTTCGTTGGTCTTGCCCCTTACAGGCACGGGCGATAAGTACGGGCAGTCGGTCTCGACAAGGATCTTCTCAATCGGCACGCTCTTTACCACTTCTCTTAGAGCGTCGGCCTTTGGAAAAGTTATAACGCCGGAAAAAGAGATATAAAAGCCCATGTCGAGCGCCTCGCGCGCAAGGTTTGCGCTGCACGAAAAGCAGTGCAGCAGACCACCTGCATCCCCAAGCCCCTCTTTGCGCAAAATTTCTATTGTCTCGATCTCGGCCTCGCGCGTATGAACTATAAGCGGCAGATTAAGCTCTTTGGCAAGGCGAATCTGCTCTATAAAGACCCGGCGCTGGGTATCGCGCGGCGAGTTGTCGTAATGAAAATCGAGCCCGGCCTCTCCTATAGCTACTATCTTGCCTTTAAGCCCGCCCTCTTCGGACACGGTTGTAACGAGTCTCCTGATTATATCGTACGGTGTAGAACCGGTAACCTCTTTTGCCTCATGCGGATGGATACCGAGCGCCCCGTACACTTTAACCCCGCTTGCGCTAAAGTCGGTATTGAGTACCTTTGCAACGCCCTCGAAACCGCCTTTTCGACTCCAGCAGCCGACCGTTACAATACGGCTTACCCCGGCCTCTTTAGCTCGGTTTATAACGGCGGTTAAATCGTTAAAGAGCCTCTTGTCGTCGAGATGCGCGTGCGAATCTATAAAAGGTCTCTTGCCGTCGAGGTGCTCGTCTGTATCTTTTAAAAACCCTTTGCTCATCTCTTCTCTATCCTCTTGCCTCTATAAAACCCGACTTAATTATCCAAACCGGTTTTGCGATTTCAAAGCGGCTTTACGATTTCAGTAATGAAAAAAAGCCGCGACAGCGGCCTCCTCTTTACGGTCTATACTCAAAGAACCCCGAACGAACCTCCTCCGACAGAAGCCGTTAGTTTTAGCGGTTAAATAAAATCTCGACTCAGGCCGGCTCTTCTATCTCTACCTTCGGAAAGAGAGACGCGCCTTTTTCGACCTTAAGGCCCGAAATGTCCACAGAACCCATGGCCGCCTCGGCATTCAAATCGCTCTCTTCCACCTTGCCCTCTATACCTAACTGCGTCCATATTCCTGCGGCGGAGTTCGGCATAAAGGGAGACGTAAAGAGGCCGAGCAGGCGCAGCGTATCGGCAAGCGTATACAGAACGGTCGATAGGGCCGGGTCGTCCGCTTTGGCCAGCTTCCACGGGGCGGTCTTCTCTACGTAGGCGTTTACCTCGCGTACCCGCTCCCATATCTTTACCAGCGCCTCGTAAAAATCGAGCTTCTCCATACATGCCTCGACATCCGCCTCTAACGAAGCGAAGAGCGCTATCAGCGGGGCCTCGAAAGCGGCTCTCGGTTCACCCGGCTTCGGTATAACGCCGCCTTTGTACTTCTCTATCATGGAGACCGTGCGGGAGAGGAGATTCCCTAAATCGTTAGCAAGCTCGGAGTTGTTCCGCCTTACGAGCGCAGCGATAGAGAAGTCTCCGTCGAGTCCGAACCTTACCTCTCTTAACAGGAAGTACCTGAACTGATCGACCCCGTACTCGTCTATAACGACAAACGGGTCTACCACGTTTCCGGTAGACTTGCTCATCTTCGCGCCGTCAACCGTCCACCATCCGTGGGCGAATACCCTTGTCGGCAACGGAACATTTGCGCTCATCAGAAAGGCCGGCCAGAAGACGGTATGAAAACGCAGTATGTCTTTGCCTATCAGATGAAGCACCTCGTGCGTATCGTCTCCGTTATCGCCGCCCCAGTACTTGCGATACTTTTCGTCCGGGTAACCGGCGGCGGTCAGGTAGTTTGTAAGCGCCTCTATCCAGACGTACATAATATGCTTTTCATCACCCGGAACAGGCACCCCCCATGTAAACGTGGTGCGCGAGACGGACAGATCCCGAAGCCCTTCGGAGAGGAAAGAGAGTATCTCGTTCTTTTTTGTAACCGGAGAGATGAAA
>JAJRYL010000311.1 GCA_024275855.1 Deltaproteobacteria bacterium | reverse complement strand
GCTGAATACCAAGCAGTGGGCAATGCCCACCCTACACGGCTGCCGTTGGGTTACGCTTCGCTAACCCAACCTACCCGGCTGAAATTTCCTGTGCGGAACGCACCCTGCGGTTCGGTAACGCTGCCGTACTTCGCGTTTAAGAAAAGCCCGGTTCTCTTTACCGCCGTATCTATATTATTGACGCTGTCTTTTATAGAAAGAGCGGTATCGGTATACTTAAAGGAGATAGCGCCTATGCCTACCTCTTTTAGGCTGACAAGGGTATCTTCACCGTTTGGCCCCTCTACGATAACCCGAAGGCTCTTGTATACGGGGTCGTTTTCATCTATCCAGACCTCCTGTCCTGAGCCGTAAGGAGCCAGCTCTGAGCCGTTTCCGTTGCTTAAGCTGTAATCTTCTCCTCCGGTATTCGATGCGCCGTTAGCATTCTTGCCATAAACGAGAACCTCGCTGCCCGGCGCGGTCAAGATAGCTGGCGCATCTGCGCTCTTTGGTCTTACGCTCTTAGAGTCGAAGTCGGTATTTAGGTCGAACAGGCGCTTCTCGGCGGTCGCCGAGAGACTGCTTGCAGTAAAACTGGTTGCAACCGGGCCTGCGCCAACCGGTTTTCCGTCTACCGCTGTAAAGCCAAGCGTTGTTTCGGAGTATTGTGAACGGGACAGACGGAGCTTTACGGTAAATCCGCGCAGAGCGCCATCAGAGGTTCTAACAGTGCCTCCGGCCTTAAAGAGCAGAAACTCCCGCAAAAGAGTGACCTCTTTAAAGTTGTACTCGACCCTTCCGCCTGCATTCGCCGCTTCTTCCTCTTCTTTAACCGTACCGGAGCCGGCGGTTTTAACATCAACATCTTCAGAATCCGCCCTGTCGAGGTCTACTACCTTTAGCTTGCGCCCGGTCATAGACTCCAGTAAAAGCTTGTATGTATAAGGGCTGGCAACGGGTTGCGCCTCTACCCTCTTCTCTTCAACCTCTTCACCGCCGATTTTTTTAGGCACAGTAGCGACAAGAACCGCAAGAGCGACTTTGTCGAGCCCCACACGCTCTTCAATGCGCCCGGAAAGGCCGCCTTCAAGCGGGGCGGTTACGGCCCTGTTCGCCGACAGCTCTTCGGTAGAGCGCGCAGAGATGCCGCCGGACACCTCTATTGCCGGCTCCTTACCGTAAAGCGCCTTTAAAGGCTCGGCAACGGCCTCTTTACCGACAAGGTTAGAGACCGTAGACAATGTTAAACCTGAGCCACCTATAACCAAAAGAAGATACCTCCGCTTATCACCTATATAGGCATTTCGTTCTGTTATCTATATAATTTTAGCAGAATTTCAAAGAAAAGTGAAGCCTGCCGCCGCTGCCGCACCCGCCCGGCAACGGCATGCAGCCGCGACGAAGCGCCCGGCGTAGTCCCCTGAACTATACGACACTGTCTAAAAGGCTACTAAAGAAATCATCCCAAATGACGATATATATAGTATAAACCCGGCAGCACAACCAGAGCGTAAGGGAACAAACAGTATGCCTTTTTTCGACTGGAACAACGAACTGAACGTAGGGGTAGACCTCTTTAACGAGCAGCACAAGAAGCTTATAGGCATAGTCAACAAACTTCACGACGCTATGCTGAAAGGCGAGCACGGCTCCGGGGTAACCGACACCGTAAGAGAACTCGCCGTGTTCACCCGGTGGCACTTTGACGAAGAGGAGCGCCACATGGAGCTGGCGGGCTTTTCCGGCCTTGAGACCCACAAAAGAGAGCACGCGGCCTTTATAAGAAGAGTAGAGAGCTTTATAACCCGGCTCGATAACGGTTCCGTTACCATCTCTATCAGTGTTCTGCGCTTCATTATAAGCTGGTTGACGGTTCACATACTAAAGACCGACAAAAAGTACTGCACGGCATTAGAACTGAGCGAAGTCGCCTGAGGGTTAAGGTTAAAGGCGCGGGGCGAAACATCTTCGCGCAAAAGCCCTTTCGCAACAACCGACAGCGGGAATATAGACCAAAGGGCTATGCGTGCTGACCTAAAGTCTATTAAAGAAATCATCCTAAAGACCGATATAGTATACAGAACGCAACAGGAACTTAAACAGAACCTAATGGGAGAGAGAGATGGCTTACTTTGACTGGAACAGCAACTTGAGCGTAGGGGTAGACCTTTTTGACGCTCACCATAAGAAACTGATAGACCTTATTAACGAACTTCACGAGGCAATGGCTTCCGGCAAGGGCATAGAGAAGGTAAAGACCACCGTTACCGAGCTTGCAAGGTACACCAAGTACCATTTCGCCGAAGAGGAGCGCAGGATGCAGCAGGAGAACTACCCCGCCCTCGATGCGCATATTAAAGAGCACAGGGCCTTTGTAACGCAGGTAGAGGACTTTATAGCAAAGCTCGAAGCGGGCAGCGTTACTATCTCTATGGGGGTTATGAGCTTTTTGAGAAACTGGCTTACGTCACATATTCAAAAGACCGACAAGCAGTACTCCGCGGTTCTGGCGGACAAAAAAGTGGCTTGAAATAAAGACTTAACCTTACACCGGACACAGTATCAGCCAGACTCTATTTGCGGTTTGGCTACAATTTGGCTATACGGTACAACACCCTTGCTCTCGACCAACGGTTCAAGAGCAAGGCACAAACCAAAAATAGACAACCGAACGGAGAGACTGAGATGGCATACTTTGACTGGAACGACAACTTAAGCGTAGGGGTAGACCTTTTTGACTCGCACCACAAAAAGCTGATAGACCTTATCAACGAACTTCACGAGGCAATGGCTTCCGGCAAGGGCATGGACAAGGTAAAGAGCACCGTTACCGAGCTTGCACGGTACACCAAGTACCATTTTGCCGAAGAGGAACGCCAGATGAAGGCGGCAAATTATTCGGGCCTCAGCGCTCAGATTAAAGAGCACGCGGCCTTTGTAGCGCAGGTAGAGGATTTTATGGCAAAACTCGATGCGGGCAGCGTTACTATCTCTATGGGGGTTATGAGCTTTTTAAGAAACTGGCTTACGTCCCACATACAGAAGACTGATAAACAGTACACCCCTACTCTTGCGGCAAAAAAGATAGCTTAACTTTCTTCGGCACGAAGAGTATGTTTATTTCCAATAAGTATAAGTTTTGAAAACGCGGGGAAAAGAAAGGCAGCGTTTTTTCTTTTTCGTCTCCGAACGATTCAGCGACGAATTACGAAGAGACTTCTTTAGATATACCGTCTCTCCCCCGCTCTTTCTAACGAGTACGACCCTATTAACGCAGACACCCCGATTCGGAAAAGAAATAGACAAGAGTCCGCCGGTTTAAAACCGGCGGACTCTTGTCTATTTCCAACGGGTTTTTACTGCCGTTAATATCGGCTTTGCCGCTCCGTTAACACTCTGCCTCTAACGGCACTCCGTGGGGCAAAATATCGTCGTAAACCCACTTTAAGCAAAAGAGTGTTTATGCCTCAATCGGCTGCTTATTGCCCTCTTCATCTATATTCACAAATGTTATATTGGTGTCGAACACAAGCTCTTCGCCGCCCGACTCTATAGAGTCGCTATAGACCTTAACGTTGTAACCGACCGAGGTACGCCCTTTGCGAATTCTGTTAATATCGAATTTCAAGACGGAACCGAGCTTGATGCTGCGCCTGAAAACGACATTTTCCAGCCCTATGGTCACAAAACGTCCACCTCTGAAATCGAGGTTGGCGGTTATATAAGCGTACTCGTCAACCCAGTGCAGCAGGTAACCGCCAAAGAGGTAACCGTAATGGTTCAGGTGTTCGGGCAGAACAAGTTTATGATTTATCACTCTACTTTACCGCCTCTTATACAGTGGTTATTAAACGCGGCGCGACCGCTCTTTTATTATTCGATATACAAAACAGAAAAAAGGGCCGGGTTACTCTGCCCGCGCCCCTCTCTGTCTTTTAAGAAGGCAACCTTTAAGTTCCGGCTAACGGCACTATACGGTTATTCCCTTTTCCTCTTTTTGCGCCGCAAACAACCGCGGCCTTCAAAAGATCTTCCTCAGACCTGCACGAACTTGGAGGCTGGCATACCGCAGATAGGGCAGTTCTCAGGCGGCGAGCCAAGCTCAATATGGCCGCAGACCGGGCAGAGGTAGAACTCGGTATCGGTCAGATCCTCCCCTTTGTCCGCCGCCTCAAGGGCGCGCGCGTAAAGCGCCGCGTGCACCTCTTCGGCCTTAACGGCAAAGTCGAACATACGCGACGCCTTGTGGCTCGTGGCCTCGGCTTCTTTCAGCATCGGCGGGTACATCTCTTTATATTCGAATGTCTCGCCCTCTATCGCCGCCTTCAGGTTCTCCGTCGTAGAGCCTACGGCATCGAGCGCGTTTAAGTGCCCCTCGGCATGAATCCGCTCGGCCTCGGCTGTAGTGCGGAACAGGCGGGCTATATTCGGTTTGCCCTCTCTCTCGGCCTTCTTCGCAAACGCGCGGTACTTCTGGTTAGCCTGGCTCTCGCCGGCAAAGGCATCTTTAAGATTATCTTCGGTCTTGGACAT
>JAJRYL010000310.1 GCA_024275855.1 Deltaproteobacteria bacterium | reverse complement strand
TTACCTCTTGCGAGGAAAAAGCGGGAAAAAAGATTTTCAGGAGAAAAGATGTTCAGAGGACAGTTTGAACATACGCTCGATGGAAAGGGAAGGCTCTCTATTCCTTCGAGATTTCGAGAAACCCTTAACGAGCGGTACGACCCGCGCCTTGTGGTTACCAAGTACGGCGGTTGCCTTGTCGCTTATCCGTTTTTAGAGTGGCAGAAGCTTGAAGAGAAGGTGCTTGCCCTGCCGCAGTTCAGTAAAGATTCGAGAAAATTGCTTAGAACCTTCTGCTCCAGCGCCACTGAGTGCGCCATCGATAAGCTTGGCCGGATACTTATTCCGCAGACAATTCGCGAATACGCCAAGCTCGACAAAGAGGTTATGTTGATAGGGGCGTTGCGTTACGTCGAGATATGGTCTAAAGAGGCATGGGACAGGTTCGAGGCCGAGATAACGCAGGACGAGGTTGTAGATACCCTTGAGCGGCTTGGACTCTAAGGCGGGCTTCTCCCACAGGCCGGTTCTGCTTGCGGAGGCCGTAGAGCAGCTCGGCCCAGAAGCCGGGCGGATATATGTGGACGGAACGCTTGGGGGCGGCGGCCACGCAATAGAAGTGTTGAAGGCGAGCGCGCCCGACGGGCGGCTTATAGGAATCGATAAAGATATCGACGCAATAGAAGCCGCGACAATCCGGTTAAGGGCGTATTCGGGCCGTGTCAATATAGTAAGGGCGAATTTTACCGAACTGCGCTCCGTGCTCGACTCTTTGGGAATAGATAAGGTGGACGGTATTTTGCTCGACCTCGGGGTCTCTACCCACCAGTTGACAAGCCCGACCCGCGGGTTCAGCTTCAGGGCCGACTCAAGGCTCGACATGAGGATGGACGACAGGTCGGAGCTTGACGCTTTTATTGTCGTAAATACTTATGAAGAGGCCGGGCTTGAGAAGATATTCAGGGTATACGGCGAAGAGCGTTTCAGTGCCCGCATAGCGAGGGCTATAGTCAGGGCGCGGGCCGGCGGCGCAATCGAGAGTACGAGAGCTTTGTCGGAAGTAGTCGTTGGCGCAATACCCGCAAAGTTTCACGGACGCAAGAGGCACCCTGCAACCAAGGTATTTCAGGCGATACGTCTGGTCGTAAACGACGAGATGGAAAGCCTGCATAGAGGCATAGAGGGTTCGGTTGCCGTGCTCGCTCCGCGCGGCAGGCTTGCGATAATAACGTTCCATTCTCTTGAAGACAGGGTTGTTAAAAGAGCTTTTAACGAAATGGCCAATCCGTGTACCTGCCCGCCGAGGGCGCCGGGCTGTGTCTGCGACAAGGTTCCGCTGGTAAGGCTTTTAACCAGAAGAGGCGTAAAACCTTCGGAGGCTGAGGTGGAAGAGAACCCGAAGGCCCGGAGCGCGAGGTTAAGGGCCATAGAGAAGATATAACCTTTTCTGCCCTATGAAAGACCGGGCAAGGTCTTTTCCCGGAGTAAAGAGTTCTTCTTCCGGTCATGTTTTTTTCAGGGCGATTTTAAAAAAGAGTGAGAGCCCACGGTTCAGAGGGCGCGAGTATTGACGAATAATAATTAATGTTTTGTGGCGGGTATGATGAGAAATGCAGGTACGGCAGGAACGCTCGGCGCGCAGAAGGTGCGTTCGAGGCGTAACGTTCGCGATATGAGTTTTACCTACAGCGCAGTCTTAATGGCCTCGGTCTTCCTGCTCGTTCTTTGCGGTTACATCTGGTCGCGTGTAACCGTGGTCTCTATCGGTTACGATATTTCGAGCGCGAACGTAAAGAGAGACAAGCTTATTGAGCGCAACCGCAGGCTGATAATAGAGTTTGAGAAGCTGAAAAGCCCCAAGCGCATAGAGGGCATAGCTTTAAGGGAGCTTAACCTTGTCTATCCGAGAAGAGAGCAGGTGGTCGATATAAGATGAAGCGCAGAGCTGCCAGGAAGGCAAAGTCCGGTGTCGGGCAGATAAAGGGCCGTCTTTTTTTCGTTACAGCGGTTCTGCTCTGCCTCTTTGCGGCAATATTGGCCAGAGCCTTTCATCTTCAGATCATCGGAAGCGAAGCGTATAAAAAGAGAGCCGACGACCAGCACATAACCTCTATAACGGTAAGCTCCAAGCGCGGCGATATTTATGACAGAAACAGTAACGAGCTTGCCGTAAGCGTAAACGTGGACTCTGTTTACGCGAAACCGGCGGAGATAAAGTCTCCGGGGTCGGCGGCCAGAAAACTCTCCGTTCTGCTCGGGCTCGACGCGCGAAAGTTAGAGTCGAGGCTTCGTTCCAAAAGGGCGTTTGTCTGGCTCAAGCGCCAGATTGACCTTACCGGTGAAAGCAGAGAGCGGGTGCTCTCAATTGACGGCATAAATCTGGTTAAAGAGCCCCGGCGGTACTATCCCAACGGATCGCTCGCCTCGAACCTGATCGGTTTTACCGGGGTCGATTCGACCGGGCTTGAGGGGCTTGAGCTTTATTATGACGACGTGTTGCGCGGTTCCGTACGCAAGGTCGCCGGAGAGAGGGATGCCAAAGGCAGGCTTCTTATGTTCGAAGATGCCGACAAGACAGCACCTATAGAAGGGCTCAGGGTAGAGCTGACTATAGATAAGAGCATTCAGTATATCGCAGAAAAAGAGCTTAAGGCGGCTATCGACAAGAGCGGCTCGAAGGGCGGTATGGCTATTGTTATGAACCCGTACACCGGTGAGGTTATCGCTCTTGCCAACATGCCTACGTTCGACCCCAATAACTACAGAAAATTCTCTCCCGCCCAGTGGCGCGACAAGGGTGTTACCGACGTCAGCGAACCCGGCAGCGTATTAAAGTCGTTTTTAATGGCAGCCGCCATTGAGGAAGGGGTTGTAGAGCCTAACGATATAATTTACTGCGAAAACGGCAAGTACAAAGTTGCCAACCGTATCATACACGACAGCAGGCAGCACGGTTGGCTCTCGGTAGCGCAGATACTCAAGTATTCGAGCAATATAGGTTCGTTAAAGATAGGGCGCAAGCTCGGCCCCGAACGGCTCTACAGGTACCTTAGAGCTTTCGGTTTCGCGAATAAGACAGGGGTCGATCTTCCCGGCGAGGCGTCGGGCAGGCTCAGCCATTACTCCGACTGGTCCAAGGTTACGCTCGAAACGGTCAGTTTCGGTCAGGGTATCTCGACAACCGGGGTTCAGTTGGTAACGGCCTTATCCGCGATCGCCAACGGAGGGTTCTTAATGCGCCCCTATATAGTAAAGTCTATTATGGATCCGAGGGGCGAGACTATACGCGAGACGAATCCCGCGATTGTCAGAAGGGTGGTAAGCGCCGAAACGGCGAAGGTAGTTACCGACATGCTGATAGCCGTAACAGAGCCTGGCGGAACCGGTGTTTTAGCGGCATCCGGCTCATTTAGCGTAGCCGGCAAGACCGGAACGGCGCAAAAACCGGATCTTGTTCACGGCGGTTATCAGAAAAACGGTTATATAGCCTCTTTTCTCGGTTTTGTTCCGGCACGAAACCCGAAGCTTGTTATTTACGTAGCGCTTGATGAACCGGCCGGAAAGCATTACCACGGCGGCACAGTGGCGGGGCCGGTCTTTGCCGCTATAGCCGATCAGAGCCTTTCGTATATGGGCATCTTTCCGGACAACCCTATAGACGGGCCCGTGGCCGAAAAGGCCGAAATCCGTTTCAAACTGGCCAGTGGTGCGGGGGCCGGTTTAAAAGTGCTGAAAGCCCGCGGAAGAACGACCGGTACGCAAGGGCGGTTACGCGACGGCGAAGCGCGGCTTTCGCATGAGGTAACCATGCCGGACTTTACCGGTAAAAGCATGAGGAGCGTTTTGAGGTTTGCGAACAAGGCGAATGTAGAGGTTGAGTTCAGGGGCGGCGGCAGGGGGTATAACCAGAAGCCGGCAACCGGCAGGGTCGTATCTGAACACGAATCTATTGTTGTCTGGTTCAGGTAGCCGGGTTTAAAGAAACGGCTTAGAAGACGGGGCCTTCCCTTAGAAGGCGGTAAAAAGCCTACCGGAGATTGAATGAGACTTAAAGAGCTTATAGGCGGCCTCGATTACCTGGTGAACGGCTCCGACGATGTCGAGGTAACGGGAATCCACTTCGACTCAAGGAGCGTAGAGGCCGGCGGGCTCTTTGTGGCGGTAGCCGGACAGAGGGCTGACGGGGGCGATTTTTTAGGCGACGCTGTTAAGCGTGGCGCAAGCTGCGTTGTTGTAGAGAGAGAAGCGAGAGAAAAAGAAGAGGAGGCCGCAGGCTGTCCTAAAGCGGATGCGCCGGTCTTTTTCGGCGTTACGACTGTAACGGTAGATAACGTCAGAGAGGCGCTTAGTGTTCTTTCGAGCCGCTTTTACGGCTCGCCTTCCGAGGCGCTTGCATTAATAGGAATAACAGGCACCAACGGTAAGACCACGGTGGCCTATATTGTGGAGTCTATCTTACAGGAGGCCGGATTCTCCGTAGGCGTAATAGGTACTATAAATTACAGGTACGCCGGTAAACAGTGCCGGCTACCCACACAACGCCGGGGCCGGTAACCCTGCACCGGATATTGAAAGAGATGGTGGACGCGGGTGTTACGCACTGCGTTATGGAGGTCTCCTCTCATGCGCTTGAGCAGAAGAGGGTTGATAGCTGCAGGTTCAGCGCTACGGTATTTACAAACCTTACGCACGAGCACCTCGATTATCATAAAAATATGGAGGAGTACTTTCAGGCCAAGTCCCTGCTCTTTTCACTCCTAAAGAGTAACGGAGAGCAGAAGAACGGCGGCGAGGCAAGAGCCGTTACAGACCCTGTTATAAATATAGACGATATATGGGGGCGTCGGTTATATGGCGAGCTTCCGTTTTCGTTAACTTACGGTCTCGACGCCGGGGCGCAGATGCGTCCCGTTGAGTTTGAACTTGAAAAGCGGGGCATAAGGGTGGTTGTAGAGACGGAGCGCGGGATTATAAAGATTGCCTCCGGGCTTATTGGCGAGTATAACCTCTATAATATTCTGGCGGAGGCATCTGTAACTTACTCGCTCGGGGTTGAGTGTTCCGTAATCGGGCGCGGTATTAACGCCTTAAAAAAGATACCGGGCAGGTTGGAGCAAGTTGGTCTGCCGGGTGCCGGATTTAGCGCGTATGTAGATTACGCCCATACGCCGGACGCTTTGGAGCGTGTGCTTATAGAACTGAAGCGTCTTACAAAGGGGCGTATTGTTACAGTCTTCGGTTGCGGCGGAGACCGCGACCACGCCAAGCGCCCCGAGATGGCCCGCGTAGCCGGACGTTACTCTACGGTTTCGATAGTAACTACGGACAATCCGAGAGAAGAATCTCCGCGTGCGATAATAGAGATGGTGACAGCGGGTTTGGAGGGAATAAAAAGGGTAGAACCGGAGAGCATGCCCGAAGAGGGCGAAAAGTGCTTTATGGTTATAGAGGACAGAAGAGAGGCTATACGTCACGCTGTCTCGCTGCTCAACGCTTCGGCCAAAACATCGGACACTCTTTTAGTAGCCGGTAAAGGGCACGAAGATTATCAGATAGTACACGGCAGAAGGTTCCATTTTGACGATGTTGAAGAGCTTAAGGCGGCTGTTACGCAACTTACGGTGTAGGCATTCGTATCCGGTTTAAGCTTTATTTATCGCCGTGCAACGGGGGTCTTAAATACGTCCTGCCGTAACGGATTAAACTTAATAAGGGTTCTGTTGTAATGGACTTTTCGATAAACGAAATAGTAGAAGCGGTAAGGGGAAAGCTTCTCTCAGGCACCGCGGAGCTTCGCGTAACCGGCGTTTCAATCGATTCTCGTACTGTTAAGGCGGGCGATCTTTTCTTCGCGATAAAAGGCCCTAACTTCGACGGACACGCTTTTATAGACGAAGCCGTAGAGAAGGGCGCGGTTGCGGTTGTCGTTGAAAGAACCGGTTTCGACCTGCCGGACTCTGTGCCTCTTATATCGGTTGAAGAGAGTACGGGCGCGCTTGGGCTTATGGCCGCTTTCGTACGCGCAGCCTCTTCTATACCTCTTGTAGCTGTCAGCGGAACGACAGGCAAGAGCACGACCCGCGAGATGATAGCCTCAATACTTTCATGCTCACGCTCCGTCTTAAAGACCGAAGGCAACAAGAACAATCTTATCGGGCTTCCGCTTACGCTCTTCAGGCTTAAGCCGGAACATAAGGCGGCTGTCGTAGAGCTTGGAATCTCGGAGCCGTGGGAGATGAGCGCGCTTGTTGAAATGGCCGCGCCCGATGTCGCGCTGATTACGAATATAGGTTCAGGGCATCTTGAGACTTTAGGCGACACAAAAGGCGTTGCAAAGGCCAAGGCGGCCCTCTTTATGGACCCGGCCCCGGCGTGCGTGCGTGTGGTCAACTTAGACGACGAGCTTGTGAAAAAGACCTTTGAAGAGTCCGTGCTCGGCAGGGATATAAAGACCGTTACCTTCAGTCTTAATAAACCCTCCGACGTTTCGGTAAAAACGTATTCCGTTCTCGAAGGGCTTGGCGGAGTCGATGTTGAGTATAACGTTAAGGGAGAGACGGTAAGCGTAAGGCTTAAAAGCCCGGCGTTGTGCAACGTGCTTAACGGCGCCGCCGCAATAGCCGCCTCGCTGCCGCTCGGTGCGGGAATAGCGGATATAAAAGAGGGGCTTGAAAAGTTTGAGCCGGTCGCGGGCAGGCTTAGCGTATCGAGGGTAGGCAATGTAACGGTTATAGACGATACCTATAACGCCAACCCCGACTCGATGGAGGCGGCGTTTCTAACGCTCTCGATGGCGAGCGGCAGAAAGGTCGCCGTGGTTGGAGACATGTTGGAGCTTGGCGCTGTTGCCCCGTGCGCCCACGCGGCAATAGGCAAAAGGGCGGTAGAGCTTGGTATAGATATTTTAGTGGTAATAGGGGATATGGCGGATGAAGTTATACATGGTGCGCTTTTATCAGGTTTAGATTCGGCTTGCGCCTTTAAGTTTTCTAAAAAAGAGACGGCAACAGAGGTGCTCGATTCGTTGATAGAGCCCGGAGATACGGTGCTGGTAAAGGCGTCTCGCGGCGTGAGGTTCGAGACGCTTGCAGAGGCGATAAAGAGAAGCTGTGAAAACAGAAGTGCGGCGCTTTAACAGGCGGGTAAGGTTACTAAAGGAAGGTCTGATTTATTCAGACCTTCGCGCGACACAGGGAAGTGTCGTCCTAATCAATAACTATAAGTTCTTGATTAGGTGAGAAAAAGAAAAATCACATTTTTTCTTTTTCGTCTCTGAATAAGTCAGGGACGAATTATTCAGAGGTTACTTAAATAACAGATGCTCTACTACCTCTTATATCCGTTCGCGAAGTACCACACCATCTTCAACGTATTTCAGTACATTACGTTCAGGACTATCTACGCAATGGTTACGGCGCTGGTTCTTTCGTTGTTATTCGGGCCGTATATAATAAAGAAGTTGAAGTATATGCGGGTTGGCGAAGTGGTGCGCGGAGACGGCCCGCCGAGCCATTCGACAAAGTCCGGAACGCCGACAATGGGTGGTACGCTTATAATAGTGGTGGTGATGCTCTCGGTGCTCTTGTGGGGCAACCTCGGCAACGCCTATATATGGATAATCTCTTTTGTCACGGTCGGAATGTGCTTAATCGGTTTTCTCGACGATTACTCGAAGGTCATAAGCAGAACCGGGGGCTTAAGGGCCTCTACCAAGATAGCAGGCCAGATAGCAGTGGCTCTGGTCGCCTCGCTCGCGCTCTATTATTATACGGACTTCGATACAGGGGTAAGCCTGCCGTTCTTTAAAGGAGTGGCCTTTGATCTCGGTTGGCTCTACGTGCCTTTTTCGGTGCTGGTAATCGTAGGCACCTCGAACGCCGTAAATCTTACCGACGGTCTTGACGGGTTGGCGATAGGCCCGATGATAATCTCTGCCGGAACCTTTATGCTTCTGGCGTACGTGGTAGGGCATTTGAAGATTGCCGGTTACCTGCAGGTTATACACGTGCCTATGGCAGGTGAGCTTTCGGTCTTTGCGGCCTCTATGACAGGGGCGAGCCTCGGTTTTTTGTGGTTCAATACCTATCCGGCGCAGGTCTTTATGGGAGACGTCGGTTCGCTGCCGCTCGGCGGCGCGCTCGGAATGTTGGCGGTTATGACCAAGCAGGAATTTTTGCTCCTGATCGTCGGCGGTATCTTCGTTGTAGAGGCGCTCTCGGTTATAACGCAGGTGGCCTCTTTTAAGCTAACGGGCAAAAGGGTTTTCGCTATGGCGCCCATACACCACCACTACGAATTGAAGGGGTGGGCGGAGCCGAAGATAATTGTCAGGTTCTGGATAATTTCTATAATGCTGGCGTTGCTGGCTATAAGTACTCTTAAGATAAGATGATAACCGGAAGAGTTCATACAACGGCTGCCCTTAAGGGGCATATAACCGATAAGCAGGCCGTCTTTAAGGCGGGAGGTTGTTTGTTGGAAAGCGCTACTGAAGAACTTCGTTTGAAAAAAGTGGTTGTCGCCGGGCTCGGAGTTTCGGGCGTGGCGGCCGCGCGCTTTCTACTCAAGTGCGGGGCTGCGGTAATCGCTACCGACAGAAAGGCGGCCCCGGAGATTCCGGCTTTGGCTGAACTTACAGGGCTTGGGGCCGGTTTTATCCCCGATACCGACCCGGCGCTTGTGCTCGACAGTGCCGATATGCTGGTGGCGAGCCCCGGGGTCGCGCGTATCGATCCGCTTATAGTAATGGCGAAGGCAAAGGGCGTAGAGGTAGTCAGCGACATAGAGCTTACGTCGCGCTACAT
>JAJRYL010000309.1 GCA_024275855.1 Deltaproteobacteria bacterium | reverse complement strand
TTTGTGTACCCCCCCGCTTGAAAAAGCGCGGGGGGTTTTGTTATTGCGCCGGAGGAGAGGGGGCGTGCCGCCTGTTTCCGGTTTTAACCTTTCCGTATCGCTGTGGTGGCGTATGCGTGTTTTGCTTTATGCGGCTGAGCCGCGCGGCGCGGGTTTTGCGGTGCCGGTTTATAGCTATCAGGCAGAACCTTAATTGTGTTGGTGCGTTAAATAGACCCTCTAAATAGACAGGTTGAGTTGCCGCCTCGCAAAGTTTCTTAAGTACAAATAGAGCTGACGCGTAAAAATTTTAAAATAGATATACGGTTTAAAGGGCTGTTTTAGAGTTTTTAAATATCTAATCCGAGTAGTAACTGTAAAAGTTTAAAGATGTAGATAGAACGGTTACGTAGGGTTGCTAAGAAAGTCTCTAAACCCAATATATGGTATTTATTTTTTTAACAGACCACATCACATAGCGTTTTTGCTTTACAAATGGCGCGAATTCTGCTACGATTTTTTCAGTTCGACCCTCCAACCCCATACCGCCCCACGGCCTTTTTATATAAAGCTCTACGGCCTGTTTTTACAAAGACCCACGGCCTTTTTTTTGTAATCAGCCGGAAGGCGGGTGGAGAGCCGGGTCTCAACTATTAAAAGCAGCACAAAAGAGCAGCGTCCGCAGAACTTAATTTTACGAAAAAGAGTAACAGGGAATATTCGATGAGGATAAAAAAGATTTCGCTTCACGGGTTCAAGTCCTTTGCGGACAAGACAACCCTTACCTTTTCCGGCGGCACCTCCGCTATAATCGGCCCCAACGGCTGCGGAAAGAGTAACGTTGTCGATGCCATACGCTGGGTCATCGGCGAGCAGAACGCGAGGCATCTGCGCGGCAAGAATATGGAAGATATAATCTTTAACGGAACGGACACCCGCAAAGCGGTCGGCATGGCCGAGGTTGTACTTACCTTTTTAAATAACGAGGGGCGCGCGCCCGAGCGTTTCGCAAGTTTTCCCGAAATAGAGATCTACCGCCGCCTCTACCGTTCAGGCGAGTCAGAGTACGGCATCAATAAGGTTCAGTGCAGGTTAAAAGATGTTGTAGAGCTTTTTACCGATACGGGAATCGGTACCCGCGCCTACTCTATAATTGAACAGGGGCAGGTCGGCTGGCTTGTAAACGCCAAACCGATAGAGCGCAGGGTGCTCTTTGAAGAGGCCGCAGGGATAAACAAGTACAAGCAGAAGAAAGAGGCGGCCCTTAGAAGGCTTAAAGCGACGGACGAAAACCTTACACGGGTCAGCGATATCGTCAGCGAGGT
Organism: Deltaproteobacteria bacterium; assembly: GCA_024275855.1. Taxonomy (GTDB): domain Bacteria; phylum Desulfobacterota; class GWC2-55-46; order GWC2-55-46; family JADFVP01; genus JADFVP01. Next base: position 879 of record JAJRYL010000309.1, on the reverse strand, counting down.
TAAGCGGCAACTGAATTCTTTGAACCGTCAGGCGAAGAAGGCCGAGCGGTACAAGGTATTAAAAGACGAGCTTAAGGGCATAGACATCAAGCTCTCTAAAATAGAGTTTGTTAAAATGGCCGCCGAAATCGAAGAGACGAAAAAGAGCCTCGTCGAGGTAAGCGATTCCGAGAGCGCTCTTGTCTCCGCGCTTGGCGCTAAAGAGGTAGAGGCCGAGCAGGCTCGCGCGGATTATACGCTTGAAGAGGAGGCCTTCAGGGCCGTTACCGAGCGTGTCCATGCGCTTGAAAAGAAGATTCAGGACGAAGAGAATACAAACTCGCTCGCCCTGATGCGTTTAGAAGAGTTAAAGCGCAACGAGGCTCGTCTTGGCGAAGAGATAGAAGAGCTTATGAGGTTGAAGGCCGCGACCCTTAAAGAGATAGAGCTTAACGAGGGGTACCTTGAAGAGTCCGTCGTTAGAATAGAGCAAGAGTCCGGTATAGTCGATAAACGGTGCGGGGAGCTTGAGGCGCTCTCTTTAAAATTAAAAGAGAAAGAGTCTGAAGAGGCAACGTGCAAGGCCGAGTCGCTCTCCGTTATGACACGCCTGCAAGACCTGAGGCACGCGCTGCAAAGCTGTTTGAAAGAGGAAGAGCAGTGCCGGGTGGTCGAGGCCAAGACCCGTACCGAGCTTGAGGTGAAGAAAAAAGAGGCTCTCGACCTGCAGGCGCCTCTGGCGAACTTAAGGCTGAGGGTCGAAGAGACGGCAGAAAAAAGAGCGGTTTTAGAGGCCGAGCTTGCCGAGAGCATACTTCACCTCGAAAGCGCCGAAGAGAAAAAGAGCGGCATAGAGTGCGAGCTTGACTCCGTTAAGAACGAACATGTCCGGGTCGGCGC
>JAJRYL010000308.1 GCA_024275855.1 Deltaproteobacteria bacterium | reverse complement strand
TCCTCTACTCCGCTCTCCGATACCATGGTCTCTACCTGCGCGGTAATATTTACCTCTTCCGTGCCGCCGGTACTCTTTATCCTTACTGAACCGTTAAATACCTTCAACCCCGTCTCCCCCTCTATTCTAATAATGGTAAATAATAATGGTGTCACTTATATTTCGCAAAGGGTACCAAAAACTGTAACCAACCTTTTTGGCCCCTGCCGCGGCCTGACATTATACAATAACTGCGCGCCGCCATGCTACCCAAAAGATTGAAAACCGCTTAACGCCGGCAATCGAAACAAAAGTTTTTAAAGGCGACTATAACAGAGACGGCAGAACCTCTCCGGCAGGGCCAGTTAAAAAGGTATCGGCCACTGCCCCCGCGGGTCTCTCTATATTTATATCAACTACGTACGCCCCGGCGTTATGCGCCACCGAGGCCAAAGAGGCCGCCGGCTGGACCACGGACGACGTACCGATAACGAGAAACAGGCTCGCCCCGCCGACCGCCCCGAAGGCTGCGTTTACCACTTCGGGGTCCAAAGATTCGCCGAACCAGACCACGCCCGGACGAAGCAGGCCGCCGCACCCGCACTCAGGCGGCAGCTCTTCTAAAACCGACCTGTCCTCTCGTTCTTCTCCGCACCTTATACAGCGCAGCTTCCATATAGAACCATGCATCTCTATAATATTTTCACTGCCTGCCAGGGCGTGAAGGCCGTCTACGTTCTGCGTTATAAGGGTGAACTCGCTCCTGCCCTCCAGCTCTGCCAGAGCGAAGTGAGCGGGATTGGGCACCGCATCCGCTATTAAAGAACGGCGCCACGCGTACCACTGCCAGACCAGTTCCGGGTCTTTACTAAACGCCTCAGGCGTTGCAAGCTCCTCGGCGCGGTACTTCCTCCACAACCCGTCCTTACCCCGAAAAGTCGGCACGCCCGACTCGGCGGAGACACCCGCCCCTGTTAAGACTACCACGGAGGCGGCCCCCTTTAAACGCCTTTTAACCAGACTTAAACCGCTGTTCATATACGCACCTTTAATAGAGAACAGAAGATAAAAAACAAGAGACAGAGCCCACGCCCGCCCCACACTGAAGAACAACGATTTAAAAGCCTTAAAAAAAAGTTTTTAAAGGAGTAGGGCGAAAAAGAGAGACGCGCATATATAACGAAGAGCCGGTTAAGCGGGAAAAAGGCAGAACCGTAAAGGTAGTAAAGAAGAGAGAGCGGGCAAGCCGGGGTACTACCCTACGAACTTGCCGTTCGGCGAGATCATGCCTTTTCTTATCGCATCCTGTAAAATGCCGCGCGCGTTATTAACATCGACCGCCTCTACCGCGACCCTCTTTACCGGAGCCTTCTTCATGCTCTTCGCGGAACAGAGCCCGAAGTTTCTGATAGAGCAGCTAATGTCGTACTCTTCGAGCAAAAGCGCGATGATATTTACATCGAGATCGTTTTCGATAGAGTAAATATCTTTAAAATTTATTCTCGTAGCCATGATTTCGAGTATATTGATTTATAGAAACTTTGTCAATACGATAAGATAGTTCGCGGGTACGAAACCGCAAACGGTTTAAAGCCTGTATTTACCCTTGACTTTTACAAGAGCCCGCTGAGATAATCTGTTTTTATAAGCGTTCTCAGAGAGCGCGAAACTTACACTTTTTAAGGAGCGCAGATGAAGAGAAGCGGAGTTCTGGCAGCCGTGCCGATTATGCTGTTATGGGCACTGCTTGTCGGCATGGGAGCCGGCCCCGGCGCCGAGGTGCCGAAACCTGAAATCGACTTTAAGGCCACTATACTCGACGATCAGGATATCTCCACCAAGATCCATCAGGCGAGCTGGGAGGGTAATATCTTCTTTACCGGCCTGAGGGGAAAAGGGGTCGTAACTATCTCATTCGAGAAGGTACGCAAGGTAGTAAGCGTTGGTATCTCTACGGGCAACAATAAAGACTTTCAGATAACACTTAAAAACGGCGACATAGTAGCCGTGAGTTTCGATGTGGACGCGCGCTTTCAGGGCGTAACCGACTTTGGCACCTACCGGATAATCGCCCGCAATATAAAAGAGATACACTTCGAATAGTCG
>JAJRYL010000307.1 GCA_024275855.1 Deltaproteobacteria bacterium | reverse complement strand
TGTTTCAAGCAGTTCCGAAATATGATCGAGCGTACCGCGGTCAAGGTTCTTCTCTATCTGTTCTTTAAAAGCCCCCGGTTCTCCCTCTACAACAACGTCGTCGGTGCGGCCCTTAACCATTTTAAGCAACCCGCCGTAACTGCAAAAGATATGAGCCTCGCCGCCCATGGCAAGTACGACAGTACTGATGCTTACCGCCTGATATACCCTGTCGTAAGAGCCGGAATGGAGAAAAATACAGTACCTTAAACCTTTTTTTCCGTCGCTCATGCACTTTTCCTTATTGTAGCGGCCCACTCAAGCAGTCCTATGCCCTTCTCCCTCGCCTCACCGAAACGGTCGCCAAGCGCGTCAAGCTCTGCCTGACTTATGCGCTCGGACAAAATCGCAAGCCCGTCGCAGTTACTTACATGAATAAGCATAGCCATGGCGGCCTTCTGCGCGTCTTCGGACTCGCTGTCCGTCAACTCATCCTTGGCGAGCAGTTCGGAGCAGACCCTTGCGGTCTCGATAACGTTATCGTGCTCGCTTATCAGCTGGTCTACGTATTCCCCGAGATACTCTTTCATCAGAGGGTAAAGATACTCCTCTTCATACCTGAAATGGGGGCCGGTTACCTCATTAAGCGTGCCGAGTATTTTACGAGCCTTGGCCATATCTTTTGCCTTAAGCGCGGCGGTGATGTCGAGTATACCGTCGCGAACTATTCTGTGGTCTTCTCTAAACTCTGCTATCGGATCCAAATGCTCCATAACAAACCCCCTTTATCTACGTTGTTCAACGACTACCAGTGGCAAAAAAGACCAATGGCGCAACCAAACTTAAAGACTGAAACAGTTTCAACCGTACTTTTTTATGAAATAAGTATAGCACAAGATTTGTTAAATGGATTGAGTTACGGTTTGAATATAACAGAAGACAGCACCCTGCCCGGTCTTAGCCGGTACTTGTGCCAGTTGCCGCTATACCCCGGCCATAGAACCGAGCCCCGGTCTTGCGCTGAAATATTTAATGGTTTTGCAAAGTCCTTCGTCAAGCTCTATTGTCGGCGTCCACTTCAACTTTTCGTATGCCAGAGAGATATCGGGCTGACGCTGCAAAGGGTCGTCTTGCGGAAGGTCTTTATAGATCACTTTTGAAGAGCTGCCCGTTAGCCTTATTACGGCCTCGGCAAGTTCCATTACGGTAAACTCGTTGGGGTTGCCGAGATTTACCGGCCCGGTAAAGTCAACGGACTCCATCATCGCGACAAGACCGTCTACAAGGTCGTCAACGTAACAGAAAGAGCGTGTCTGACTGCCGTCTCCGTATACGGTAATATCTTCTCCCTTAAGCGCCTGTACAATAAAGTTGCTCACGACCCTGCCGTCATGTTCGAGCATACGCGGGCCGTATGTATTAAATATTCTTACAACCTTTATATCAACACTGTTCTGGTTATGGTAAGCGAACATCAGCGACTCGGCGCATCTTTTGCCCTCGTCGTAACACGAACGCGGCCCTATAGGGTTGGCGTTGCCCCAGTACTCCTCTGTCTGAGGGTGGACTAACGGGTTGCCGTATACCTCTGAGGTTGAGGCCTGAAGTATGCGCGCCCCTACCCTCTTGGCAAGCCCGAGCATATTCAGCGCGCCTGCGACGCTTGTCTTTATGGTCTTTACAGGATTATGCTGGTAATGCACAGGAGAGGCCGGACAGGCGAGGTTATAAATAAGGTCAACCTCCGCGAGCAACGGCTGTGTAACGTCGTGGCGCAACAGCTCGAACATAGGGTTGGAAAGCAGGTGGACTATATTCTCTTTGCGCCCTGTAAAGAAGTTATCGAGACAGATAACCTCATGCCCGTCGCTTAGAAGCCTTTCAGAGAGATGCGACCCTATAAAACCGGCGCCGCCAGTAACAAGTACCCTCATACCCTACAACCCCTTTCCCGGACTTACCTACATCTTCCGATAAAATAATAGACCGTCAAAGTAAAAAAACTCGATGGGAAAAACCGATACCGACAGAGCGGCCCCATGTTATTGAAATTCGTCTATTACGAATAAAAGGCCGCTATGGTAGAGACCACGTAACGCAACTCGGCTTCCTTAAGCTCCGGATATATAGGCAATGCCAGGCTCTTTTTTGCCGCGTCCTCTGAGACCGGAAAATCGCCCTTCTTGTAACCGAGATCTTTAAAGCACTTCTGCTGATGAAGCGACATCGGGTAGTATATCTCGGAGCCGACGCCGTTTGCCGAAAGGTACTTCCGAAGCGCGTCTCTTTTTTTGGCAAGCACCACGAACTGGTTATAGACAGAGAGGTTCTCCTTGCGAATTTCCGGCACGGTAACAGAAGAGCCTATACCCGCCTTGCCAAAAAGCTCCGTATACTTAGCGGCATTCTTTCTTCTGCCTTCCGCCCAGCCGTCAAGGTACTTGAGCTTAACACGCAGCACAGCGGCCTGTATTTCGTCGAGGCGCGAATTGGTGCCTACTATATCGTAGTAATACCTTCGGCGGCTGCCGTGGCCGCGTAGCATTCTCAGTTTATCGGCCCTGCGCCTGTTGTTGGTGGTAATCATACCGCCGTCGCCAAAGCAACCGAGGTTCTTGGTCGGGTAAAAAGAGAAGCAGCCGAAGTCGCCTAAAGAACCGGCGCCGCGCGACTTGTACCGCGCGCCTATCGACTGCGCCGCGTCTTCTATTACCGAGAGCGAATACCTGTGCGCTAAAGAGCGAATCGTGTCCATCTCAGCGCACTGCCCGTAAAGATGTACCGGTATTACCGCTTTAATCCCCTTAGAACTTCTCTTTAAGAGCCGTTCAAATTCGTTCGGGTCTATATTGAACGTATCGGGTTCAATATCCACAAAAACAGGTACAGCGCCAAGCAGCGATATCGAACCCGCCGTAGCGAAAAATGTGTACGGAGTGGTAACAACCTTATCGCCGGGACCTACACCGGCCGCGACAAGCGCAAGCAATATAGCGTCTGTACCGGAGGCGACCCCTACTGCGTATTTTGCGCCGCAATAGGCCGCTATCTCTTCCTCAAGCGCCTTGACATTAGGGCCGAGCACGTAATGCTGAGAATCGCAAACGGTCTTTAACTCACGCATCAATTCTGACTTAATCTTACCGTACTGCTTCTTTAAATCCAAAAAATTTACATTCAAACAACTACTCCTTCTTGTTAGCTCTGCAATTAAACTCCTGCCCGCGCCTCCGGAAACGACATAAAAAAACCGGACCGGTCACAGGTTAAGAAAACAGGATCTGTTAAGTTAAGCCGGGTTCTCCGCTACCGCCTCTTTATGCACCTTGTCGAGCACGCCGTTTATAAAAGAGGCCGATTTATCGGAGCCGAACCTCTTCGCAAGCTCTATAGCCTCATCCATCACAACTTTATACGGGGTTTCTGCACAGTATAAGAGTTCGTAAACGGCGAGCCTTAAAATATTTCTATCGACAAGCGGCATTCTCGATACCTTCCAATTATCGGAATACGACTCTACCATAGCGTCTACCTCGGCGCTCTTCTCTATCGCGCCGCGCGCTATAGTTAAAGCAAACTCATGCACCTCTTTAGACAACTCCTCTTTATGGTCGAGGAGTTGATCTTCTGTTGAACCGTGCTCGGCAATATCGGCACTGTAGAGCATCTGTAGGGCTATCTCTCTTGACTTGCGTCTTGAACTCATAGTTGTCAGCACTTCCTTTTTTAACTCTTACTTAAGCAAACCGATTATATTGGCCATTTCAATCGCCGAAAGCGCCGCGTCGCTTCCCTTGTTACCGCTCTTGGTCCCGGCCCGCTCTATCGCCTGCTCGATATTATCCGTGGTTATAACCCCGAAACTGACAGGCAGACCGCTATCTAAAGAGACCCTGGCAATGCCCTTGGAGACCTCGGCGGCTACGTAGTCGAAATGCGGTGTACTGCCGCGAATTACGCAACCGAGACAGATTATGGCGTCAACCCCGCCCTTATCGGCTATAACCTTTGTGATGGTCGGCATCTCAAACGCGCCGGGCACCTTGTATACGGATATATCGGAATCTGCTGCGCCGCTTCTTTTAAGGGTATCTATTGCGCCGCCAAGCAGCCGGTCCGAAATAAAATCGTTGAAGCGCGAGACCACAACAGCGAACTTAAGCCCCTTGGCCGAAAGATTACCCTCAATAATTTTAGGCATATAGCCTCCTTTTGTTCTGTTTGTCAAACAGTAAAAACAACTGTAATGCTGAGTATATAGACGGCCTGAGGATCAAGGTTGTCCACCTGTCAAGCCGCCGCGTAAAACCGCCACCGCCAGTATAACCTTACTTGCGCCTCTACCTGGCCGCCCACCGCCGTAAGATCACCCCTCCGGCAAAACCGACCACACGCCGTGAAACCGCGCAAAGGTCAAACCTTTTCTATATCATCGAGATTTTCAAGAATATGCCCCATCTTCTCTTTTTTAACCCTGAGATACTCTATATTCTTTGCATGCGGTATAGGCTCAATAGGAACGCGCGAGACGACATTGAGGCCGTAACCCTCAAGCCCTACGATCTTCTTGGGGTTGTTGGTCATTATGCGCATATTCTTCACCCCTAAGTCGAGAAGAATTTGAGCGCCTAAACCGTACTCTCTCAAATCCGCCTTGAAACCGAGCTTCTCGTTGGCCTCTACGGTATCGAGACCACTGTCTTGAAGCTCGTAAGCCTTCAACTTGTTAACGAGACCGATGCCGCGCCCCTCCTGATGCATATAGACTATTACGCCCGCGCCTTCGTTCTCTATCATCTTCATAGCGCCCCTTAACTGCTCGCCGCAGTCGCACCGGTTGGAGCCAAGCACATCCCCAGTAAGGCACTCCGAGTGGACACGAACAAGAATCTCGTTCTCAGGATCGATATCACCCTTTACAAGCGCAAGGTGCTCATGCGTATCGACATCGTTAGTGTAGACAATGGCGCGAAAATCCCCGCCGTATTTTGTCGGCAGTTCAGCCTCGGCGGCCCTGTGAACAAGGCGGTCTCTCTTTAGCCTGTACTCTATTATATCGGCTATAGTAACGATCATGAGGCCGTGCTCTTCAGCAAAGTCCTCAAGTTCGGACATGCGGGCCATAGAGCCGTCGTCGTTCATTATTTCACAGATAACACCGGCGGATTTAAGTCCCGCGAGACGCGAAAGGTCTACCGAACCCTCTGTCTGCCCGGTTCTTACCAGTACACCGCCGTTGCGCGCGCGAAGCGGGAAGATATGGCCGGGGCGCACAAGGTCTTCGGGTTTGGCCCCGTCAGCTACGGAGTCTAATATTGTCTTGGCCCTGTCAGCCGCCGATATTCCGGTGGTAATGCCGTCGCGCGAATCTATTGAAACCGTAAAAGCCGTACGAAACTGCGCCGTATTAACATCTACCATCGGCGGAAGGTCTAAAGCGTCGGCCCCGTCCTCGCTGAGCGTAAGGCAGATAAGCCCCCTGCCGAACTTTGCCATAAAGTTTACCGCCTCAGGCGTAATAAACTCAGCGGCCATACACAAGTCGCCCTCGTTCTCTCTATCTTCGTCATCAACAAGAACGACCATACGACCGGCGCGAATCTCTTCAAGCGCCCGCTCTATTCTCTTTATAGCCATTTGGCACCCTTCGTGGTTTATTATCGATTAAACACGGAACAGATTATGCAAAAATTCGTAATTCAAGAGACGAAGAACAGAACCTGTTGAAGTTACGTTATCTTTACTCTTACAAAAAACCGTGCTCGGCAAGAAAACTTTCGCTCACTCCGCCCTTGCCGCCCTTGCCAAGCTGCTTTTCAACGTACTTGGCAAGTATATCCGTCTCTATATTGACCCTGTCCCCTGCCTTCTTCGAACCGAGTGTCGTCTTTTTAAGAGTAAAGGGGATAATCGAAATAGAAAAACCGGTAGAGGTTAAAGAGGCCACAGTAAGGCTTATACCGTCTACCGTTATAGAACCCTTCTTTACTATCTGCCCCATCAGCTCTCGCGGCACGCGAAACTCTATTTCAACAAACCGACCGGACTCGACACTCGAAACAATAGAACCGACACAATCGATATGGCCGGTAACAAAGTGTCCGCCAAGCGGTTTACCAAGCGTAAGAGCGCTCTCTATATTTACACAACCGCCCGGCTTGAGCAGGCCGAGCGTAGTTACACTAAGTGTCTCACCGGAAAGATCGGCCGCAAAAGAGGCTGCAAACAACTCCACAACCGTTACGCAGGCTCCGTCCACCGCAATAGAGTCGCCAAGATTGACGTTGGAGAGGTCAAGAGAGGTGTCTACTCTTATTTTAGCAGATGAGCCTTTAATTTCAATAGATTTCAGAGTACCAGCAGCCTCTACTATTCCGGTAAACATATCTAAGTTCTACTCCCGCAGCTTACAAAAACGAACAAAGAGCCGGGTTAAACTACCAACCCGACTATCAACAGGTCACGTCCGAGCCGTTTTACTTTAATACCGGTAAGTTCTGGCGCAGAGTCGAGCCTTTTAACACCTAAACCGCCGACACCCGCCAGACCATCGGCGCCAATCAGGGTCGGAGCGATAAAAAAAGCAACTTTATCTACCAGACCGGCTTTTAAAAACGAGGCGGCGACCTTTGAGCCGCCCTCTACCAACAGGTTCGCCACTCCCATGGAACCGAGCCGGTTAAGAACCCTTTTGAGCGACAGACCGTCTTTAGTCGACGCCACGATTTCTACGTCCGCTCCTGCCGCGCGCGCGGCGGCGACTCTTTTTTTTGCCGCCCTTTTGGTGGTGAAGATTACAAGGCAACCGCCATTTTCAGTAAATAGCCTGCCGTTAAAAGGTGTCTTCA
>JAJRYL010000306.1 GCA_024275855.1 Deltaproteobacteria bacterium | reverse complement strand
TGGCCTGCTGATTGCGAACCAGCCGCTCTCCCAACTGAGCTAATCCCCCATATTATTAATCGGAAAATAGTAGTTTGAAAAGTAAAAAGAGCAGCAAGAACTCTGCCGCCCCTGAATCTTGCCGGTTCATACTATAACAAATAGAGACAATGCTGTAAAGTGAGGAACCATAACCGGTCTTGAGCCATCCGGGCACCTATTTGTAAGTATCAACAAAAACAGGCCGAAAGTAACGGGTTGAGAAGGCTAACCGAGCAGGATTTCACGTATCGTCTGCTTAAGCTCCGTAAGGTCCGACGACTTTACCACGTAGGCGTCGGACGCCCATGTACCAAACTCGTGCTTGTAGTGCGGGTAGGCCGTACACAGGATTACCGGAAGCTCTTTCCACCGCTCCTTTATAACTCTCAGAACCTCTACACCGTCCATGCCCGGCATCTTTATGTCGAGCAGCACAAGGTCCATCTCGGCCACAGACGCCTCAAGCTTCTCCAGAGCCTCGGTCCCGGAACCCGCCAACACAACGTCGATGCCGTCGTCCTCAAGCTCTTCTTTATAAAGCAGCCTGAGCCCCTCTTCATCATCAACCACTAAAATTCGTTTGCCCTTAAGATCGCTCATATACTTACTCTCCACGCTGCGTATTTCTATGAAAAAAGCCGATTAAAAAGAGCCTGAAAAACCGGCTTCGCCTTTATAAGGTCAACATCCGCAGCCCTTTAACCCTACACGAAAAGTGGTGCCTTTACTGCCGCTGCAAAGAACCTCTATAAAGCCTTTATGGTGCCGGATAATAGAGTTGCTTATCGGCAGCCCAAGCCCGGTGCCGCACTCTTTTGTAGTAAAGAACGGGGTGAATATCGAGCCGACATGCGCGGAATCTATACCGCAGCCCGAGTCTTTAAAATCGACGATAATATTATCGTCGTTCCGACGGGCCGATATGGTAAGCCTGCCTCCGTCTGTCATTGACTGTATCGCATTGGCAATCAGGTTGTCAAAAGCTATTTTAAGCTGTTCGCGGTCGGCCATTACCTGTAGCGACGGGCTCTCAAACTCTGTTGTAACCAGAATACCGAGCCGGTTGAATTCATCGGAAAAAAGCTCCACCCTTTCGGCGATTATTGAGTTGAGGTTCTCTTTTTCCAGCTTCGCGTACTCGTTTTCCATGCACCTGAACGCCCCGTCTACTATCTTCTCTATCCGGTCTATCTCAGAAACCATCTGCTCCATATACAGGCTTGCCTTAGAGCCGGGTTCTATACTCTTCTTCAGGCGGGCCGCGAAACCGCCTATGCTGATAATGGGGTTCTTTATCTCGTGAACCAGCATTGCCGCCGTATCGCCGAGATAGAGAAATTTCTCAACGCCATGCAGCCATTCGCGCGCCTCCTCGGCCTTTCTGAAAAGGGCCTCGTTTCTAAGCATTACAGTCTCGTACTGAATAACCATAAAGAGTATAGAGGCGGCGGCGCTAAGCAGCAGAGCGCCCTTTACCGGGTCGGAAGAAGAGCCCCTTAAAAGCACAAAACCCTTCAGGCTCTCTTTAGAGCTTAAAGGGTATATATTAACGGGTTCGGTACCTGCTTCCGTTTCCCCGGCAAACGGTTCAACGGTTTCAACGGAGACGATGCCTCCTGAGCTTAGCTTTTTTAACAGCCGGTCGTCCGCTGTCACGCAAGAGGGGTTATCTTTTAAAGAGCCAACGCCAAAATGCGCCATTAAAACAAATGCCGCGCCGTCGTCACCAAGGCAGTAGACCGAGCAGGCGGAGTAACCCGTAGCCTCCACAAGCAGACGGGCCCCTTTCTCAAGGTCTCCGTCGAGAGAAGTACCGGACTCGACAAGACTGACTATGGCATAGCTAAGGTCTTTGTACACAGCAAGCAGTTCTCTTAAGGAACCTCTGAATAAGATCGTCCCTGAATTACCCAGACACGAAAAAGAGAAACGCGGTTCTCTTTTTCTCACATTTTCAACAACCTGTAGTTTCTGAAAATGACGACACTTCCATGTGCCGCGCAAAGTCCTCAAAAAAAGATAAGACCTTTATTGAATACCTTAACAAGCGGGAGAGCTGCAAAGAACGGTAAACCGCCGCGGTGTTATACCTCGCTACCCTCTTTATATCTTCGCTTCACGCAAAAACTTGGCCGCCTCTTCCGGAGAGGTAGGGTTGATATAAAATCCGGAACCCCACTCGAAACCGGCAACCCTCGTAAGCTTGGGCATAAGCTCGAAGTGCCAATGGTAGAAGTTAAGGTCTCCGTTGCGAATAGGAGCGGTATGGAGGATAAAGTTGTATGGCGGAAAGTTCAGTACCTTGTCCATCCTCTTTAGTATCTCGGAGAAAAAGACCGAAAGGTTTTCGTAGTGGTGTTTCTGGCAATTTTCAAAGTTCGCCTCGTGCTGCTTCGGAAGTATCCAGACCTCGAAAGGGCTTTTAGGGGCGTACGGCGTAATGGCGATAAAGTCGGAATTCTCCGCGACTACCCTTGAAGCCTGCATTATCTCCTGGCGAATTATATCGCAGAAGATACAACGCTCTTTATATTCGTAATACGCCTTTGCGCCGTCAAGCTCTTCGGCTACGCGTTTTGGAATAATCGGAAGGGCTATAATCTGCGAGTGGCTGTGCTCAAGCGTAGCGCCGGCCGCCTCGCCGTGATTTTTAAAGATAAGGACGTAACGCAGCCTGTCGTCCTTTTTAAGGTCGATTATCCTGTCTCTGTACGACCAGAGTATCTCCTCGAACTGCTCTATAGGAATGGTGGAGAGCGAGTCTTTATGCCCCGGAGACTCTATTACGACCTCATGCGCCCCTATTCCGTTCATGCGGTCGTACACGCCGTCCCCTACCCTGTCGAGGTTGCCTTCCACCTTAAGCGCCGGGTACTTATTGGGCACTACACGCACATGCCATCCGCCCGTATCCGGTGCGCCGTTATCTTTACGGTAGCCTAAAATCTCCGGCGGGGTCTTGTCTTCGTGACCGGGGCAGAAGGGGCAGAAACCGGATTTTGGCGCGGGACGCGCACGCTCGAACTCGCTTGGGCGCTTGCCCCGTTCAGTTGAAATTATTACCCATCTGCCGATAATAGGATCTTTTCTAAGTTCAGGCATCTCTCTCCGCTTTCGATGATAAGTTGCTTAAATAACGCCCCGTACATCTCTACGATAGTTACGCAGAGCGCAAAAAAGTATAGAAATAGGGGGGCCGTGCCGGTAAAAGGGGCTGTGCCCGCTCTACACGCGCGACTTCTCGTTCTCTTCCTCTTCCTTCTTGCACTCGATGCAAGAGGTGGTTACGGGACGGGCTTCGAGCCGTTTAACGGAAATCTCTTCCTCGCAAAGATCGCAGATTCCAAAGGTGCCGTCGTCTATCCTTGCCAGCGCCTCTTTAATCTTGGAAATCAGTTTACGCTCACGGTCTTTAACCCTGAGAAGAAAGTTTCTGTCGGTCTCGAGTGCCGCCCTGTCCGAGGGGTCGGTAAAGTTCTCTTCGTTGGAATCGCTCATGTCGCTAACCGTACGGCCCGCTTCGCTAAGCAGGTCGTTGAGCATTCCGTTCAGAAGTTCCCTGAAATGTTCAAGCGTATCTTTATTCATAATTGAAAGTATATCAAAAAAGAAACAGTTGAGTACAACAGTATTTTACTCCCCATTAAAGCCGGGGCGCCAGTCCATCCTATACAGTATACCCTATAAGTTCGGCATACGTAGTTACAACTTTAACTTTAAGGCATCTCTGAGTAAAACGGTACTGATTCCCTCAGAGAAGAAAAAGAAAAAAACTACTTTTCTTTCTCTTACCTAATCGAGAACTTACGATTATTAAAAACGACAACGCCTCCGTGTGCCGCGAAAAGCGGCGGAACCGTAAAAGAGCCTGAGCTACGGCGCTACGTATGTACCGCTTCTGCCGCCGCTCTTTTTCAACAGCCTTATTCCCGAAAGCACCATGCCTTTGTCAACGGCCTTGCACATATCGTATATAGTAAGCGCCGCCACGCTGACCGCTGTCAGCGCCTCCATCTCAACGCCGGTTTGCGACGCCACGCGCGCCGTCGCGGTTATCTCAATAGATGGCGGCTCGTCTACCGTAACGAAATCTACGTCTACGCCGGTTACGCCTATAGGATGGCAGAGCGGTATAATCTCACCGGTACGCTTGGCGGCCATTATACCCGCAAGCCTCGCGACACCTAACACATCCCCCTTCTTGACTTCGTTAGAGAGAATAAGGTCGAGCGTAGCGCGTTTCATAAGTACGGCACCGGCGGCTGTCGCCTCGCGCTTCGTAACGTCTTTTGCGGTAACGTCCACCATTTTAGCCTTACCGGACTCATCCGTATGCGTCAATTCCATAACTCGTCCTGCGCCTCCTCTTTATCGCCGCCGCCTCCGTAGCCCTCTTCGCTACCCGTCGCAACGCTCTCGCCTCTTGAATCGATCCTTACCGCTTCATCCACCTCTACCTCTACAATACCGCTTCGCTCCACCTTAAGCAAAAACAGCTTTTTATCCACCTCGCCGCCCTTCTCAACGGAAATCTCTCCGGTAGAGCCGATTACGCCGCTTACACCGTTAAGATCGAGCCTCAGGGTATTATGATCCATCCACTTATAGTCCTGCCTTGACATAGCCTCCAACAGAAGCTTAACGGCGTCGTACGCCTGCGATTCGACAACACCCGGCTTAGTACCGTACGTCGCCTCATACTTCCCGATAAAATCGACTGTAGCCGCCCTGCCGGAACCTATAAAGAAACCGTCGGCAAAGATAGCGCCACGCACGTTTCTACCCCCCGCCTTCAAAAGTTTGGGAGAGTTCCAGCCGTTGGACCCGAGAAGCTGAAGGTCGTTTATATTGAAATACTTTAGGTACGGCACAACCATAGAGACAGTGCGGTAGTAGTCCGGCATGTAGAGCGCGTCAGCGACAACGGTAGGGTTGTACTCTTTAATAGTCCGCCTGCCCTTTATTGTCTCTTCCTCTTCTATAAGAAAAAGGTCTTTAAGCTCCCTGTTCAGATCTTTCGAGCCCGGCCTGTACGAAGCCTTGTTGATAACCACACCGCCGAGCCGTGTAACCTCTTTGGCAAAGGCGCGCGCGAGCGTAGCACCGTAACGGGAACGCGGATAAAGGATAACGTACGTTCTGTTGCCAAGAGTGTGGTACGAGTACGAGGCGACAAGAGACGCCTGACGCGCCGGAAGAAGGGAGTTTCTAAAGACAAAATTTCCGACCCCTGTAAGCCCGTCGCGCTGGGAGAGCGCCACTATAGGGGTCTGTTTATTCTGCGCGTATCGGGCCGCCTCGGTAGCGGTGGAAGAGAGCATGGGGCCGACAAGGGCACGCACCTTCTTTACGCCTACAAGCTCTTCTATAGCGGCCTTCGCGCCTCTTGGCGTAGCCCCGGTATCGCGCACGTAAACGTCTACCGGTTGCCCGGCCGTCTCAAAAGCGCCTGTGGCAAGCAGAATACCGCGAAGCGCGGCATTGCCCATCTTAGCGTACTTGCCGTCGAGCGGCAGGAGGGCGCCGATAGAAATCAACCCGCTCGGCCCGGCGCCGCGCTCGTATATGGAGTCTATCTCTTCGAGCAGTTCTCTTGCCGAGTCCTTTAGCGTAACGGCCGCCGAGCGGCTCTTGACAACGTACTTTAAAAGCATACGCGCCTCTGTCAGCCTGTTGTCCCGGTACCGCAGGTAACCGAGTTCGTAAAAGGCGTTAAAGCGGCTCGCCGAAGCCGGAAAGTCCTCTATCAGCCTCGAATACGTCTTGGTTCCCTTCTTAACCTCTCCCTTTGCCACAAAGATACGGGCAAGGCGCAGCAGGGCTTCATCCGTAGAGGCGCCGAAGATAAGGTCTTCGAGCACAAAGTCCACCGGGGCCTCGTCTATATCCTCAACAGGAACAGGGTCGTAAAAGAGTACCGGCTCGGCTGCGCCAACAGTTGCCCCGGAACCTTTAGGCTCCGCGCCTGCGTCCGTCCCGTCCTGGCCGGTTGCACTTTCTGCTTCTTCGGGCACGCTGTTCTCGCTCTCCGGAAAAAGCGGAACGACTTTTAACGGAGCCGTGTCCGGGCCTGTCGGCGCGGTATCTAAAAAAAGGACGCCGCCGTCCGCGTCTTCTGGCGAAAGCACAGGCGCAACAGGTGGAGCGTCACCCGTCTTTCCAGCCATGCCGGGCACGGTTACGGGAGTAAACGGCCCGGAAGGGCGCTGTTCCGGTGCCTTCTGTTTTTCTTTCGGTTTTTCCCTGCTCTTGTCTTTACCCCTGCTGAAAAAACCGCCCAAAAAGGCGTCCGCGCCGCTTGGCAGGCACAGGGTAAGCGCAACCAGCAACGTAAAGAGATTAATAAAAAGGAGAAAACGGCGGAGGCGTCTGGTCATTCAAAGATTTCCTTTACCTTCGAGAAGAAGTTCCTGTGCAGCGGCGTGCTCTCTTCGCCGCTCACCTCGGCAAACTTTTCAAGCATTTCTCTTTGCACCTTTGTAAGTTTGGTCGGTGTCTCCACCCTTATAACAACCTGCTCGTCTCCCCTTCTGCCCGAGCGCAGGGAGGCTATGCCCTTGTGCTTCAGCCTGAAGACCTTGCCTGACTGCGTGCCGTGCGGAATCTTCAGTTTAACGGGGCCATCAAGCGTAGGCACCTCTATTTCCGTACCGAGCGCGGCCATAGTAAAGCTTATAGGCACATCGCAGATAACGTCGTACTCGTCGCGGGAAAAGATAGGGTGCTCTTTTACGAAGATAGAGACGTAAAGGTCGCCCGGAGGCCCTCCGCGAGTACCGAAGTCTCCCTCTGTCATCAACCTTAAGCGCGAACCCGTGTCTACACCGGCGGGTACCTTAACGCCCATCTCCCTTGTGCGGCGCACCTTGCCGTGGCCGCGGCAGTCGGCGCACGACTCTTTTATAATTACGCCCCTGCCGTTGCAGGCGTTACAGGTACGCGCTATAGAGAGGAAGCCCTGCTGAAAAGCCACCTGCCCCCGTCCGCCGCAGGTGGTGCACGTTACGGGCTGCGTGCCCGCCTTTGCGCCGCTTCCGCGGCAGGTATCGCAGTTTACGGTGCGCTGAACGCTTATCTTCTTCTCGGTTCCGAATGCCGCCTCTTCAAAGTCTATCTCAAGTTCGTAGTGCAGGTCGCTTCCGCGCTCAGGAGCGGGCCTGCGCGGGCCGGCGGCTCCGCCGCCGCCGAAAAAGTCGCTGAAGACCTCGCTGAAAAGATCCTGAAAGTCGGCTCCGTAACCGTTGTCTCTATGACCACCCTCGGCAGCGCCGGAGACGGAACCGAAACGGTCGTACTGCGCGCGCCTGCCCGGGTCTTTAAGGGCGTCGTACGCCTCGTTTATCATCTTAAACTTCTCTTCCACCTCTTTGCTGCCGCTGTGCTTGTCCGGGTGGTGCTGCTGTGCGAGTTTACGGTACGCCTTTTTAATCTCGGTATCGGACGCGTCGCGCGATACCCCTAAAAGTTCATAAAAATCCTGACTCAATTTATCTATCCTCTTATCCGTTATACGACCGTGCTCTGTGCGCCCCGGTCTTTTATCTGAACTACTTCCCGAAAACCTTATCTACAGACATACAGCCATTAACCTCTCCGTCCGTTTAGCGCCTACTCTTCTTCGTCACCGGCTACCGAGACCATTGCCGGGCGGATGAGCCGCCCCTTGAGCATAAAACCTTTTTGAAACTCCGAGACGACGGTGCCCGGCTCGGCGCCGGTCGTATTGTCGTGGCTTATCGCGTGATGAAACTCGGGGTCGAACTTCTCCCCTACCGCCTTTACCTCGGTCAGGCCGAACTTGCCAAGCACCTTAAAGAGCTGGTCTACGGTCATGGAGACACCCTCTGTAAGGGACTCAAGGTTGCTCTCGCCCTCTTTACCGGCGGCCTCAAGCGCGCGCTGCAGGTTGTCGGCTACCGGAAGAACCTCAAGCAGCAGCTTTTCGTTGGCAAAACTTCTTATATCGGCCTTCTCCTTCTCGACCCGCTTCTTGTAATTGGCAAGTTCGGCTACGGCAAGCAGGTACTTCTCGTAATTTTGCGCCGATATCGCCAGAGCGGAGTCGAGTTTTTCTTGCAGGTCTTCTACGCCTTGCTCTGAAGATTCCGGCGAATCCATGC
>JAJRYL010000305.1 GCA_024275855.1 Deltaproteobacteria bacterium | reverse complement strand
TTCTCGGATGCGCTTGACAAGCAGGACGCTATCGGTATGCAGTCTATCGTGACGAAACATGAGGCCGAGGTGCCGGATACGGTAAAAAGGCTGCTTGAAGCGGTAGCAAAACCCGGAATATCAAAGGAGGAGAGAGAGAGCCGCTTTTATTTGCTTGAACGGCTCGCTACCGTTTATAAAGATGTTACAGGGGAGTTCGACCTTCTTAAAAGTGTAAAGAAGGCGAGTTTCGAGTCAAAGCTGAACCCGGCGGTACTCTCTCCGGCAACGGATGGCGTGCATATAGTCGAGACCATCTCCACAGAGGCGGTTAAAAACATGTTCAAGCCCGATAATATAGTAATAAAGAGCGGCGAAACCGTAAGATGGGTCAACAACGACAAGACGACCCACCTGCTCGCTTCCGTCATGACTTCTATAGGAAAAGGCGGCATGTTCTCTCCGCATGTGCAGCCTGGAGAGAGCTGGGAGTATACATTCAATACACCCGGAGAGTACTTCTATATCTGCTTTATTCATAAGATAATGTACGGAAAGGTATTGGTTGAAGAGTAAATGCCGATGGGGCAGAGGCTCTTTCCGCTCTATTCCCTGAATTTTCTTTTATCCGGTTCTTGACACTCTTGAGCCAAATACCTACATTTTATTATAGAAGAAAGAGTTCTGTTGCTCAGCCTTTAAAACACCGGACTTCTGCCGGCGGAGTTTTAGCCGTCGGTAACTGTTTTATACGAAGATTTCTTTCTTCAGGCAGTATGACGCTGTTTTTTAAGCTCAACGCTGCTTGAAATCGATTTGTATTGAGCCGCATACGCAGTATTTTGAATTATCTCGACCGCCTGCTAAACAAAACGGCGTTGTGGTATAATGTTGATATACTTTCTGTACAGGTTGAAAGAATGCCGGAGCGGTGGTGGTTTTGTTAACTCTTTTATCTGGAGGTGTGATATGGGCCTGCGCGAAGAGATTGAAAAGGCGGCGTATTATCTTTTTGAAAAGTACGGCGGGGTACATGGCCGACATGAGGAGCACTGGTTGGAGGCCGAGCGGAGCGTAATGAGCGCGATGGAGAAACCTCAAAGAGGCAAGTCCGTTACGGTTGCGGCCTCGAAAAAACCGACGGCCCCGAAACCTCAGAAGAGGTCTATATGGCCTCAGGACAAACCCGCCGCCGAGCGTAAGAAGACCACAAGGGCAAGAAGAGCGAAGACCAAGAGCGGGGCAAGGCCGTAGAGCGCCGGAAAAATAGTAGCCGGCCCTTCGAGGCTTTGCGTTAACACTTCGGGGAAACCGAGAAAGGAGAAAGAGCTATGAGTATCGAAAAGTGGCATTCGTTT
Source organism: Deltaproteobacteria bacterium (assembly GCA_024275855.1). Classification (GTDB taxonomy): domain Bacteria; phylum Desulfobacterota; class GWC2-55-46; order GWC2-55-46; family JADFVP01; genus JADFVP01. The sequence continues at coordinate 3,958 of JAJRYL010000305.1, read as the reverse complement.
AAAGAACTCGACAATATAAGGAGAGATTTCGACCGTGTATTGGAAGAGATATTTCCGGTTTCAAGGCGTGCTTTCTTTAACATACCCTGGGTCAGATCCTCTGCCGTAACGGGTGAGGAGGCCCCGGCAATAGACCTTGTAGAGCAAGAGAACGAGCTTGTACTGAAGGCCAATATGCCGGGAGTGAAGAAAGAGGATATAGACGTATCGTTGCAGGAGGATACGCTTTGCATTAAGGGCGAGTCGCATGAAACGGTTGAGAAGAAGGAAGAAAATTCCTTCTACTCCGAAAGAAGAGAGACCTCTTACTCAAGGAGCGTAGTGCTGCCATGCAAGGTGGATGAAAAGAAGATAAAGGCCTCTTTGAAGGACGGGGTTCTTACCATAAATATGCCAAAGTCCGATGAGGTAAAGGCGAAGCGAACCAGGGTTGACATATCGTAAACCGTACAGGGCGGGCGGCTTTGCCTGCCCTGTGAGCAAAACCGCTTTATCCGTTCTCTGTTTAAAGGGCCGCCCCCCCGTATTCTACCGTGGGAGGCGGCCTTTTCTTTGTGTTCTTTAGCGGGTCTTCTTTCGTGTTTTTCCAACGTTTAAAAAGTTCAAACATTATCCGGTCAAGCTCCTGAGTGTTGGAATGAACCATAAATGCCGGTACGGATAACGCGCGAACCTCTACTTTAGTGTAGTCAGCCGGTTTATCTGCTATACTCTTACGGTCGATAAACTGGCTTTACCTTAAGGAGCCTCTGAATGAATCAGACCTTCTTTAATATTAAAAAAAGGACGGGATTACTGTGACAAATAGCAACGAAGGCAACAACGGTAAAGGCGCTGGCAACTTTAAGTATGTTAAAAAAGATTTTTGCGCCCTGCCGATAAAATTGACACACCTTACTATGTATATAAATTTTATAGACGGCGCGGTAGACGCGCTGAATACACTCGACATGACAGCGGTCGAGGGGCTCGACCGTATCGTACTCGATGCCTGCGATCTTGAAATCCGCTCTGTCGTTCTCTGCTCGTTTAAAGGAAAGAAAGAGGGCGGCCCCCTAAAGTTCGACTATAAAAAAGAGGCCGATAAGCTTATTGTCCACCTGCCGGAAAGGGTCGAGGCGGGCGACTCTTTTTCTATAAGAACCGATTCGAGATGCCTGCCGACCGACAATATACTCGAAGGAATCTACACGGACGCAACACCGCCGGGCGCGCCGCAGCAGTATATGTCGCAGTGCCAGCAGTGGGGTTTTCAACGTATAATGCCTATCTTCGACGACTGCACGGCCAAATGCACCATGACCACTACTATCGAGGCCGACTCCGGTTACACGCACCTTATAAGCAACGGCAACATAAACCGAACCACAAACCCGAAGGGTGTACCGGAGCCAAAAGCCGCAGACCCGGCGCGGCAGGTAATAACGTTCGATAACCCCATACCCATGTCGCCGTACCTCTTTTTAGTAACGGTCGGCACCTGGGATGTTTTGGTCGATTCGGTTACCTATCCGTCCGGCCGCAGTGTGCGCCTTGAGTACCTTGTGCCTTCGGGCTGCATGGACGACGCGCGCATTCCGATGGATATTTTAAAAGAGTCCGTACTCTGGATAGAGAAGAGACAGGGGTACGAGTACACCTTCGACACCTACCGGACTATCTGCATGACAAAATCGAACTTCGGCGGCATGGAGAATTTAGGCAATACGACTATAGTTACGGACGCCGCCATGATTACAGAACATACGCTCGACGCTATGGTTCTGTACGCCCACGCCGTTATAGTCCACGAGTTCGAGCACAATCAGTGCGGCAGCGAGACCACAATGGAGACCCCGTTCGATGTCTGGCTTAACGAGGCGTATACGGTGGACGTTGAGCGGCAGTTTATGGCCGACCATTTCGATGCGTCGTTCGCGCGCCTTCGCGAGGTAGATTCGGTTCGCGCGCCGCTTGTCGGCCCCCTGGCCATAGAAGACGCCGGACACTTCGGAAAGATTGTGCGCGAAGGCTTTAACGAGCCGGACGAACTGATAGACGGCGTTACGTATGTAAAGGCGGCTGAGGTTATAAGAATGCTGCGCCTGATAATAGGTACGAAGAAGTTTAAAGAGGCAAAGACGCTTTACTTTAAACGCTACCATCTCGGCAACGCGAATAACGACCAGTTCTTCGCCTGCTTTGAAGAGGTATCGGGGGTCTCGTTCGACCGGTTTAAGAGCGAGTGGCTCTACAGGGTCGGTTACCCTAAGGTTACCGCTTCGACCTGTTATGATAACGAGGCCAATACCTATAGCATCGTATTTAAACAGGCGGTAGTTGAGGGTGAAAAACCGTTCGTGCTGCCTCTTGGCCTCGCCCTTGTGGACTTAAACGGTAAAGATATAAAAGGAACGGAGCAGGTTTTTATACTCGACTCCGCCGGGGCGGAGCTTGTTATAGAAGAGATAACGGAGGCTCCGGCGCTCGCCTCTATCAACCGCGACAGCTCCTTTTACGGCACCTTCGATCTTACCGGTCTCGACTCAGCGGCGCTGGTCGCTCAGGTACGGTTAGACCCCAATACCTACAACAGGGTAGACGCTATGCGAAAGCTGACAGACAGGGTTCGCGTTGCGCTGTTAGAATCTCCGGCAACGGAAGTGGAAAGAGTTGGCGAAGAGTGGTTGAGGTTGTACGGCGAAATACTCTCCTACACATCTCTCTCCCCCGCCCTGAAGGCGTACTTTATGCGTATAGACGAACAGCCGATAGACCGCAGGTATTCATCCTGGTATCAGGAGCTTGTGGCTGTAAGGGACTCTATGGCGCGCGCAGTAAACGCTAAGTACAGGGCCGAACTGTTAAGCGAGTTCGAGGCGTCGAAAAAAGCCCCGGTAACCGGCGAAGGGGCGAGCGCCGGAATAGAGCAGCGCATGTATAGAAACGTGCTGCTCGAACTTATTACTATAGACGATACGCCTGAGAGCCACACGCTTATAATAGACCACTTCGATACAAGCGAGAACTGTACGGAGCGGGTAGCCGCGCTCGCAGCCCTCAACCGCTCTTCGTCCGGCAAGCGGCGCGCCATACTCGACTCCGTCTACTCAAAGTGGCACTCACACCTTAGCGGTTACGCCAACTACCTGCGTGTAATCTCCGGCGGCAGATGCGATGATGTCTTCGATATGATAGAGCGGGAGAAGAAGAGGTCTACCTTCGATATTAACCAGCCCACCTGGAACCGCGCCCTCTTTATGCCGATGGCCATGAACAACAAAAAAGTCTGGACCGACAAGGGCGTGGAGTGGGTGGCCGATACCGTAATAGAGCTTGCCCCTGTCAACAGCTCTACGGCAGGCAGGCTGCTCAGTACCTTTCAGCATGTGCAGAGCCTTAAACCGGCGCTTCGTCAAAAGGTAACCGTTGCGCTCAGACGTATAGCGGAGACGGTAAGCGCTCAGCAGAGCGCCTCTATACACGGGCAGGCGCGTGCGTACCTCGGCTGAGTTAGCGCGCGGAAGGGTTGAGTTGAATGATTACGATTACGGAGAGAATCTCGATAGACGAGAGCGACTTTACGGAAGAGTTCGTGCGTGCCGGAGGGCCCGGCGGACAGCACGTAAACAAGGTATCGACAGCCGTGCAGTTGCGCTTCGATATAGGCGCCTCAAGGCTGCCTGAAGATGTTAAAGAGCGGCTTAAACGTTTAGGCGGCAGCAGGGTATCAACTGTTGGCGTGCTTATCCTCTCTTCAAGAAGCCACAGAAGCAGAGAGCAGAACAGGGCTGCCGCTTTAGAGAGGCTTGTCCACCTTATACAGAGAGCCGCGCATAAGCAGAAGTCGCGTTTAAAGACACGCCCGTCAAGGGCGAAGAGGGCAAAGCGGACTGATAAAAAGACAGAGCGGGGCAGGCTGAAAAAGAGCAGAAGAAGAGTTCGCCATAATGACGATTAGGCTTTTGTAGAGACACGG
>JAJRYL010000304.1 GCA_024275855.1 Deltaproteobacteria bacterium | reverse complement strand
TTAGCCTGATTAACGCCCGGAAGGAAAAAAGAGCGATGGCAGATAACAAAGCCGCCAAAAATAACGGAGCAATACGCTACGTCAATATGTTGTTCGTCATTATTGACGACATCATCTTGATCTCCGTCGCTTTAGGTTTAATAGCCGTAGCTATTATGCTGCTTATAGAAGCCGGAACGGATGTCTTCTACTTTACGGCACACACCATACCGCATACAATATCAGACTTAATGTTTGTGCTAATAATAATGGAGCTGTTCCGGCAGGTAATGCGCCAGATAGCGCGTCACAGTTTCTCTCTCAATCCGTTCCTTTACATCGGCATAATCGCCAGCATACGAGGAATCCTTCTTACGCAGATGAGCCTTTCGATGGGTGAAATCGAGTGGAAAGAGGGCGTCGCCCAGCTTATAGTGCATGGCGCGCTCGTTCTCATTCTTATACTCTCTCACCTGATATATAACAGGGGTGAAGATAAAAAGAACTCAGAGGCCGTTAAGTAACCTCCGCTTATTCAATGGATACCCCGGACTAATTATACGGGTATCAGAATAACGACTAAGACGATATGGTCTCCGCGACGCCGGCAAAAGCATGCTCTGTTACGGGCGGCCTTTCACCCCCGAATGTAAAACCTCCGGGTTTCCGGCTGATTCAATAAAGTATCTTACGTGCCTGGCAGCTTAAAAAGTCGCTTTACCATTAGACTACCCCCGCCATGACAAAAAGATCGAACACAACTCTAATACTTCTTTTTTTATTTATAACAGGCATTCTATCGGCAAGCTGTTCAATGCCCATGCCGGAGCCTGAGAGCTACGCCTTTAAGCTCTATACGCAAAAATGCAGCCTCTGTCACAGGGTCTACCATCCAAGAATGCTCAACAAGAGAACGTGGGGGATTATTGTAGAGAAGATGGAAAAAAAGGTTCAAAAAACGGAACGTCGAGCCCCGCTGACAAAACAGGAAAAAGAAGTAATTTTAGGCTACCTTCGCAAATACTCAAGAGAGCGGGGCCTGTAAACGGTAACCCTCTCTGGCGAAGGCCGGGCGGCTTTGAGCCCTCGGCCTAAGTACAACGCAATAACTATTTTTCCTGTGACAGAAGTCCGATCTGTTAAAAAAAACAGCTCAATAAAACCGTGGCAACGGAGCCGGGAACAACATAAAGCGGTAAAAGACGAGTAAAGTAAAAGCCCGTCTCCGGATATATCCGGAGACGGGCTTTTACAATTACTTGAAAAAAAGTATATCTACACAAAGGAACTCTTTCTACTTAGACCTCTTCATGTACCTGAAAAACTCAGAGTCAGGAGATACTACAAGCGAGTCGTTCTCGTTAATCGCCTCTTTATACGCCTCAAGGGTCTTTAAAAAGTAGAAGAACTCGGGGTCTCGGCCATAGGCCACGGCGTACAGACGTGTGGCTACCGCATCCGCTCCGCCTCGAATAACCTGCGACTTTCTCTGCGCCTCGGAGATTATAATGGTCTTATCTTTATCCGCCTGCGCCCTTATGACAAGCGCCTTCTCCGCTCCTTCGCTCCTGTACTTTTTAGCCTCCCGTTCACGTTCGGCCCTCATTCTTTCAAAAACGGCGCGCTCGTTCTCAAGCGGCAAGTCCGCCCGTTTTATCCTGACATCGATAACCTCAATACCGTACTCCTTAGCCTTGATATTGGTTCTGCGCGTAACGTGCTCCATAAGCTCGGCGCGAGCCTCGGCGACTATCTCTATAAGATTACGCCTGCCAAGCTCTTCTCTTAAGTTGGAAAAGATTATATCGTCAAGCCGGGCCTGTGCGCCCGTTTCGTTGCGCATGGTCTGAAAGTACTTAAGCGGATCGATTATTCTCCACCTTGCGTAATTGTCTACCACAAGGTTCTTTTTATCTTTGGTTATGATAACCGAAGGCGTAGCGTCGTAAATCAAGAGACGCTTGTCGAAGTAGATAACCTTCTGAACGAACGGCTTCTTAAAATTGAGCCCCGGTGTATCAACTACCTTAACGGCCTTACCGAGCTGAATAACGAGCGCGCTCTGAGTCTGGTCCACCTTATAAAAGGACTGGGAGAGCAGAATAACAATCGAGATTACTATTATACCGAGTATTGAAGAGCCTTTTTTCATTATCTCCCCCCTTTCGGTCTTATCTTGGGTTTAGCGGAACCGAGCGGCAGGTACGGCAGAACGTTTCTTGCCGGCGCGCCCTCTATGATAGTCTTCTCCATCTTTCCGAAAACCTCCTGCATGGTCTCGACATAAATCCTTTTTCGTGTTACGTCACGGGCCTTAGAGTACTCTTTAAGTACCTGGGTAAAGCGCGACGTGTCTCCCTTCGCCTGATTTATCCGTGCCTCTTTGTAACCAAGGGCCTCGTTAAGCATCTGCTCAGCCTGCCCTTTCGCCTTCGGGATAAGATCGTTTCTGTAACCCTCGGCCTGCTCCACGGAACGCTCCCTGTCTTCACGCGCGCTCGCGACGTCTTTAAAGGCATCGGCTACCTGCTCCGGCGGAAGCACGTCCTGAAGCTGCACGGCCACGATAGAGATACCGGAGTCGTACAGATCGAGCGTTCTTTGCAGCAGCTGCTTCATCTCCTGCTGCACCTCAAACCTGCCCTCTGTCAAAACGGCGTCTATCAGGGTTTTACCGACAACCTCGCGCATAGCGGCCTCGCTGGCATCTTTTATAGCCTTACTCTGATTCCTTATATTGAAGAGAAAGGCTACAGGGTCGCTGATCTTGTACTGAACGATAAACTCTACCTCTATTATATTCTCGTCTCCGGTAAGCATCAACGCCTCTTTCTTTATAGCGGCGTAACGGGCCGGAGGGCCTGGGTCTATCGTCTTAAAACCTACCTCTACCCTGTGCACCTTCGTTACCTTGGGCTTGAGCACCGTCTCTATAAGAGGTATCTTGAAGTGCGGGCCCGGGTTTACCGTCTTTACAACCTTACCGAACCTCTTGACAACGCCTACCTCTTCCGGGCCTACGGTGTAAAAAGAGCCGAAGAGTACGGCCAGTACAACAACAACGACAATCAACAGACCTAAGGACTTACCGTTCTTCTTCAGGTCGTTGAGTATGTCGGCCGGATTTTTAAAATTGATGACGTTCGGGGGTCTTCTTGTTCCGTTGCCGCCCCCGGCGCCACCGCCACTGCCTGGTCTTTCCATAATTATTTGTTCCTCCTGAAATGAGCGTACCCTTAGAGCAGTGTAAAGTCAAGGTTAAGCGGATTGAGCTCCGACATATAGATACCCGCAAAAATAGGTTGCGGTACAGTTATTAAAGTAGATAGAGACGCGGTGAGCTACAGTTGTATAAATTGAATTTACGCGAAGATGGCTTTGCCCCGGTTTCGATGGAGATAAACTAAGAACCCTGTAGAGAATAGCGGACTCACCGGGCTCGAATTAATTATAAAAAAACCAACAGGGTTAAGCGGGACGAAACGGCGCACCCTACCAGTACTTCTCTATATGGAGGTTGCCCGGCGCTTTCTTCGAGTGCTCTTTAAAACCCGCAGCCACAAGCTCCGCGGCCATAACCTCTACCATGCCGGGATTGCCGCAAAGAAATATGTGAGTTGAAGCGGGGTCCGGCTCAAAGCCGATAGAGTCGGCAAGCTCAGGACTCTTCCAGAAATCCTGCACGTAACCGCCGGGCCCTGTCCAGGCATACGGCTCCTCTTCCGGCCTGCTTATTACGTAAGAGTACGAAAAGTTCTGGCAGAGGCGCTGCATGGTGGAAAGCTCCGAGCGGTAGCCTAAGTCCCACGAGTGGCGCGCGCCGTGCACAACGGAAATTCTCCGGCACGGGTTGGTGTCCTGTAAAGAGGTTCTTAGCATGCTCATAAACGGAGCAAGCCCTGTGCCCGTTGCGATAAGAACTACATCGGCCTCTTTAGGGGTCTCGTTTATTGTAAAGAGGCCTGTGAAACGCGGCGATACCCAGAGGCGCGAACCAACCTCAAGCGCAAAGAGGCGGGGAGTGAGCGCGCCGTAATGGACAAGCGTTATGTAGAACTCAATATACTCCCGCTCCACAGAAGAGCTTGCTATGGAGTACGCTCTCTTTATCAGCTTGTCAGGCTCGGTATTTTCTATCTCCGGTTCCGAGAAATGGCAGCGAGCAGTGCTGCCCGGCAGGGCGAGTACGGCAAACTGTCCGGGGGTAAACTCCGGTAGTTCCCAACCGTCGGGAACCA
>JAJRYL010000303.1 GCA_024275855.1 Deltaproteobacteria bacterium | reverse complement strand
CTTAGTAACTTTGAGGGCGCCGGTTGGCGGGTGGTAATCACTTGAAGTTCGGGGCAACCTCCGGTACGTTTTTTTAACGCCGCAGCTGATTTCACGAACGTGCAATTTTAGGGTCTATTTTTTGTAAGACCCGCTTTTTAAGTAACATATAGTGCCGCTTTTAATAAGATCTATCTAATTGACAGACGGTTTTAGTTAAGCGATAACCCTTTAAATGTAATCCTGTGAGATTAACAAGGGGCGTTATGGAATTATATAATAGAATTATAGCTGGACCTGTGCATCCGACCCGGATGTAGAGGTCTTTTTTTTGCCTCTTCTCCGTGTGAACTTAAAGGAGTACCTTTTGCAAGAGCGTGTGGTAATGGACGAAACGGGTATTGACAGGGCTATAGCCCGCATAGCCCACGAGATCCTTGAGCGCAACGGAGGGTCGCATATAGTTATACTCGGTGTGCCTACGCGCGGTTACGCCCTTGCGCTGCGGCTCGCCAAAAGGATCGAAGAGATAGAGGGGGGTACGGTGCCTACGGGCGCGGTAGACGCCACGCTCTACAGAGACGACCTCTCTTTTAAAAAAGACGCTCCGGCGCTTAAAAAAATGGAGATACCGATAGACATAGATTCGCGCGTGGTTGTAATAGTGGACGATGTGCTCTTTACCGGCAGAACCGTTCGCGCGGCTATGAACGCGTTAATGGACTTCGGGCGGCCGCACTCTATACAGCTTGCCGTTTTAATCGACCGGGGGCACCGCGAGCTGCCTATAAAGGCGGACTACGTCGGAAAGAACATACCGACCTCTATGCTCGAAGGGGTATGTGTAAACCTCAAAGAGCACGACGGGGTAAATTCGGTTGTCGTAGGCGCGCGCAGAGATAAAGAGACAGGCGCAAAAGAGAGTGAATAGCCTTTAGTAACCGCAACGGTAGAAGCTCTTGCGGACAATTTTTTTTGATAGATAGATAACAGCCTTTATACTTGAACGCCGGAGTAAGATGCCACTTACAGATAAAAATCTTCTTAGTATAAACAGTCTTTCAATAGAGCAGATAGAGCTTATACTCGACACTGCCGAGAGCTTTAAAGAGGTCTCTTCGCGCGAGATAAAGAAGGTGCCGACGCTTCGCGGAAAGACTATTATAAATCTCTTTTACGAACCTTCTACCAGAACACGCACAAGTTTCGAGATTGCCGCCAAGCGCATGAGCGCCGACGCTATAAATATATCGGTAGCCACCAGTTCTACGGTCAAGGGAGAGACGGTCAAGGATACGGCTCGTAATCTTGAGGCCATGAAGCCTGACTGTTTAGTCGTTCGCCACGCCTCGGCCGGAATTCCTGAGATGTTAGCGAAGTATGTGAATTGCGCGGTAATAAACGCCGGAGACGGGGCGCACGAACATCCTACCCAGGCGTTGCTCGATATTATGACCGTTAAAGAGAAGCTTGGAAAAATAGATGGGTTGAAGGTGGTTATCATCGGTGACATTGCGCACTCGCGTGTGGCGCGTTCCAACATAATCGGCTTTTCAAAGCTCGGCGCTTCCGTAGTGGTAACGGGCCCAGAGACCTTAATGCCAAAGGGCATAGAAGAGCTTGGCTGCACGGTCGCGCCAGATACCGCTGCCGCTATTAAAGGGGCCGATGTTATAATGATGTTGAGGATTCAGCTTGAGCGGCAGGGAGGGTCGCTGCTGCCAACGCTTCGTGAGTACGCAACGCGCTGGGGGCTCGACACGGACAAACTCTTAAACGCCCAGAAAGAGGTGATTATACTCCATCCGGGGCCGATAAACAGGGGAGTGGAAATCTCTTCGGAGGTGGCGGACGGTCGGTACTCGCTTATACTTGAGCAGGTAACAAACGGCCTCGCGATACGAATGGCGCTCTTCTATCTGCTTTTGGGAGGTACTCGCGAGCAGAGCGATTAACCTGCGGTCTTTACCTTTTATCGTTCAAATATTTGAAACTTTAATATATTAGAAAGTACTTAATGAACAGACTCGTTATTAAAAACGGCAGGGTGCTCGACCCGTCTACCGGGCTCGACGAAGTCAGCAATATCTATATTATGGGCGGCAGAGTAGCGAGCATAAAGGCCGCCGCCACGGACTCTTCACCGCTTGAGCCGGGCGCGCCCGGGCTCGATCTTATCGATGCCGAAGGCAGGCTTGTCGTTCCGGGTTT
>JAJRYL010000302.1 GCA_024275855.1 Deltaproteobacteria bacterium | reverse complement strand
GAGGCGGCGTTTAAGGTTGTCCTGCTTAAGGGCTACTATAGATGCGGTTATTATTGTAAAGCTCGCAAAGTACATTAGTACGGTGCCGAGGCCGAGCTCTTTTAAAAGATCGACGCCGAAGATAAAGAGCACCACCTTAACCACGGTAAAGACCCCGGCCTTAACAACGGCAACGGCATGCAGCAGAGCGCTCGCCGGAGTAGGGGCGACCATCGCCGCCGGAAGCCACGAATGGAACGGCATCATGGCGGCCTTTGTAATACCGAGTATGTAGAGGATAAAAATTATCGTAAGGATGGTCTTAGAACCGGTTCCGGCTAAAATTCCGCCCGGAACAAAGTCGAGCGTACCCGCGAGGCTGTAGGTCAAAAATATAGCGAAGAGCTGGAACGCCAGCGAGGTGCCGAGCAGATAGATTATGTAACGGCGCGCGCCGTTTATAGCCTCTTTGGTCTCTTTATGCGCCACAAGCGGGAAGGTGCAGAAGGTTATAACCTCGTAGAAGATGAAGAGCGTAAACATATTGGCGGCAAAGGCCACGCCAATAGCGGCGCTGAGCGCACCGGCGAAGGCCATGAAGAAACGGGTCTGCTTCTTTTCGTTGGTGCTCCTTACGTAACCTATGGAGTAAAAGGAGGTCACAATCCAGAGAAACGACGCCGTAAGGGCGAAGAGCATGCCCATGGCGTCGGCCCTGAAGGCGATTTCAAGCCCCGGCGCAACCGTCAACAGATGAAACTCTATTACGCGCCCGGCAAGCACCTCCGGCAGCATAGAGAGCACTATACAGAACTTTACGACCCCCGCGGCGATTGTCCAGAACTCGCGCAGGTTCGGCCTCTTGTACGAAAGCGCAATAAGCACAACCGCTACCGTTGAAGACAAAATAGCCATTAAAGGCAATGGAGAGTAGATTACTTCCATTAATTACCCCCCGGCGACATATTGACAAAAGAGGACAGTATTGCCGTGAAAGGCCGTGTATACACTTTCTTATCCATCATCCGCCCACGGTAATCCCTTGACCGAAGAGGAGAGTTCCGCCATGAAGAATAGCATATTTTTTTGATACCCATCATCCACCCCCCAATAAGAGCCTGGCGGCTCTGGAAGCTATTTCCACCGGAAGGGTCGCGGCTATACCGAAGACGATGCACAAAATGGAGAGCACGACCGTTGGCACCAACATGGTAACGGGCGCTTCGAGCCTTGAGACTATACAACCGTCTGTGCCGGGTTCAAAACCGGAGTCAACCGGCTCGACTTCGTAAACCGTATCCGGTTTATAAAAATAGATCTTCTCTACGACACGCCAGAAGTAGACTGCGGTCAAGATGGAACTTATCAGTATCACCGGCACTAAAAACCACATGCCCGCGTCTATCGCGCCAAGCGCCAGGTACCACTTGCTTACGAAACCGACGGTAAGGGGCGCGCCTATCATGGAAAGGGCGCCGAGCGTAAAGGCGGCCATTGTAATGGGCATCTTCCTGCCCAGACCCTTAAACTCCGATATGTCGGTTACGCCTGTTTTATAAACTACTATGCCGACTACCAGAAAGAGCGAGCCTTTCATAAGGGCGTGGTTGAAGATATGGATAATAGAGCCTGTTAAGGCAAGCTCGTTGGTAAGCGCCGCGCCTAAAACGATATAACCGACCTGCCCGATGCTCGAATAGGCGAGCATCCGCTTTATATTGGTCTGCGAAAGGGCGAGCACGGAGCCCATGATAATAGCGAGCGAAGCGAAGAAGATAAGAATATACGTTACCGGCACTACGGAGAGGTCGAAGTCCACGGAAAAGACGGTAAAGAGAATCCTTAAAAGAACGTAAGCGCCGACCTTGGTAGCCGTAGCGGCGACTACGGCCGACACTACGGACGGTGCGTAAGAGTAAGCGTTGGGCAGCCAGATATGGAGCGGAAAGAGGGCGAGTTTCAGACTGAGCCCGACGGTAAAAAAGGCGAAGGCCGTAAGTACCGCGCTACTTCCGTACAACTTAGGCAGCAGCACCCCCAAGTCGGCAATGTTAAGCGTACCAGTTACCATATAGAGGTAACCGACCCCGATAAGAACAAAGGTTCCGGCTATGGTGCCGAGTATCAGGTAATTGAAGCTCGCTATAAGGGCGCGGCGGTTCGGCCCCATAGCTATTAAAGTATAGATACTGAGCGAGGTTATCTCTAAAAAGACGTACAGGTTGAAGATATCGCCTGTAATCGTAACGCCCATAAGACCGGTTATAAAGAGCATGTAGACGGAGTAAAAGAGCGGAACCTTGCCAGCCGGTATCTCGGCCTCTACGCTTCGCCTCGCGTAAACAGCGACAGCAAAGGCGATAAAGGAGACGACAAGCAGCACAAAGACGGATAGACTGTCTACAACGTACTCTATTCCCCACGGCGGCTCCCACCCGCCGAGCCGGTAGCTTATGCGTCCGACCTCCATTACGTTGCAGACAAGCGAAATAGCTATCAAAAAGACCACAAACGTAACAAGAACCGTAAAATACCAGCACAGGCTGCGGTTTACCACGCCTGTAAGCGGCATTAAAATGGCTGCGAAGAGCGGCACTATTATTATAAGAATAGGCAGGTGTTCGGTTAGGGTCATTATTTAATATTCGGTTAGGGTCATTATTTATTGTCAGGCCGGAAATGCCGCCTGATGTTAAAGTTACTTCAGTTATTCGGTGCCGTGAGCAGGAACGGTATCAGTCTTGAGATACGCCCTGCAACCGCCCGGATGCCTCGTACGTTTAATATCTGTAGCGTTCGGGTTACTCGAACCCGGAACTCTCTTTTTCCACATCGAGTATTCTGTCTTCTTCAATCGACCCGTAGGCCTTGTATATCCTTATAATCAGCGCAAGGGCCACGGCGGTAGTACTTACCGAAACAACAATACCCGTAAGCATAAGGGTATGCGGCAGAGGGTTGTCGTACAATTTCGCATGGTGCATCTCGATAGGGGCGGTGCCTCCCGTTACCTTGGCCATAGAGACGTAAAAGAGAAAAACGGCCGTCTGAAAGACGCTCATGCCGATTATCTTCTTTATCAGGTTCTCTTTTGCGACCATAGCGTAGAAACCGATCATCATCAGCGCTATGTAGATCCAGTAATTGTACTTTCCTAAAATAGTCTCAATCATCTTCGTACCCCGCGGTCTCGAAGAATATAGTTACCAGCACCGAGGTAACAGTTATGAATACGCCTATTTCTATTCCGTATATTCCTATTGCGTAGGCGAGCTTTTGCGTGGGCAGCGGCAACGCGCTGTACTGAAGATACGCCCCTCCGGCCAACATGCACAGAACACCTACCGAAGCGTATATAAAGACACCGGTTGAGGTAAGCAACTGGAGCACTTTGGTCTTGTAGCGCAGCTTGGCCGCTTTTAGGCCGAAGGCCAGAACGTAGAGAATTATAGACGCGCCGAAGATTGCGCCGGCCTGGAAACCGCCGCCCGGGCCAAGCTCGCCGTGGGCAAGCACATAGAGCGCGTAGAGTTGAATAAAGGGGATCAGAATCTTTGAGATCGTCTGAACTATTACATGCTCATTCAACTCTTGGACCTCCTCAGAAGCATAATAATAGCTATTCCGGCGGTAAATATAACAGAGGTCTCGCCAAGCGTATCGTACCCCCTGTAACTTGCCAGTATCGCCGTAACAAAGTTCTCTACATACACCTCATCAACAGACTTCTCGATGTACCGGTCGGCTACGTGGAGCCGCGCCGGGGCATTGGGGTCGCCGTAGTTCGGCAGATCCATAGTGCCGTAAACCAGCACGCCGAAGGTGCAAAGCGTTACCGTAAGGAGCAAAAACTTTTT
>JAJRYL010000301.1 GCA_024275855.1 Deltaproteobacteria bacterium | reverse complement strand
TGTCGCGCGACGCGACTTAATACGAACTTTGGCCGGGTAGAAAGATCGGCTCTTCGGTAACATGGTCACCGGTTCGCCCGGCCTCTATAAGAAAGCGTATCGCCTCGCCAACGGGAGCGGTATGGATAAAACGGACACGCCTTACCTTCAGTTCCGCCCGCTTCAACTCCGCAAGCATCTCACCGTACCGTTTAACAGGATAAATGAAGCAGATGCTCCCTTCGTCCGCTACAAGGTATGACGATACAAGCACAAGCTCAGCAAGCGAACCGTATACTTCACTACGGGCAATGGAGCGCGAAACATCGTTAGACACCCTGCCCTCGCCGGCCTTGATGTACGGCGGGTTGGAGACGACAAGCGCTATCGAGCCCGACTTAAACCTTAGCGGCAACTCTCTGTAATCGACATCCATAACGGATATACGCTCATTCAGACGGTTTGCGGCGATGTTTCTGCGTGTCAGCTCAACCAGCTCGCTCTGCACCTCAACGCCTACAAAAGTGCCGAGTTCGCTCCTGAGAGCGAGCATTATCGCTATAGCTCCGTTACCTGTGCCTATATCGACAATCGGTGTCTCTACAAGACGCTTGCAGTCCCGCTCCGCCTCGTAGCCTTTAACAGACCCGCCCGCGCGAACAGTACGGCTGAAAGAGGTAAGCGACTCGGCGGCAAAATCGGCCAAAAGCAGAGCGTCTGTCGTCAGCCTGTGCCCTACCCTCTTCTGAACAAGAAGGCAGGGGCCGAGCATCTCTACCGTCTCGTCGATATTTACGTTTACAAGCCCGGGTTTTGCAGTGCTATTCATAATAAAAGACTCTTTGCAGCCATTGGAAGACCGTCTCTGTAAATAGAGTAATCAGTTGACCTCTAACTCGCCCTCGGCAACCGTATTATGAAGGTTCATAACAAGCCCGGTAAGCAGTTTCGGGTAGAAAAAGGTCGATTTCTGAGGCATCACGTGGCCCGCCTCGGCAACCGACTTAACCTGTTCTATACGGGTCGCGTTAAGGAAAAAGACAAACTGGTTGCCGCTGTTCTCAAATGCGTTAAAGGCCGCATCGTAACTCTTCACATAAACGATGTTTGCCTGCTTTGCCTGCGCCTCCTGCGTAATGCCCAAAATCTTACTCAGAATCAGGGAGTGGAGCACTGTTACGTCGAGACTTTTGAAGACCTCCGGAATAGAGTCGCCAAAGACAGAGTCCATTGTATCGTCCGTCTTTAAGGTAAGCAGATAGTACGCGTTTTTCGACTGAGCGCAAACCCCTATTGCGGTTCTACCCTCTAAACCGGCCTTCAACTGCTCTACAAAAGTTTTCCGTACTTCATCTAAAGTATCAGCATTAAATACGAACTCTTTAATATCAAAATATTTTTTGCACTCTTCAAAGAGTTTGTCGGCGTCGGCGTTCTCCAATGAATGAATAATTCTATGCGTCGGGCCGATAGTCATGCCTACATCGTCCATGTTAGAGAAGTACATCATCACATAGTTGTAAGGTTCGTCACCGGTGTGCGCCGGGTTCTTTTCTGTCATAAGTTTTTTGTAGTTCAAGCTCGTTTCGTAACGGTGGTGACCGTCCGCTATAAAGAGGGTTTTAGTAGCCATTACCTCGGAAACGGCATCTATAATAGCGGGGTCGTCTACACGCCACACCCTGTTGGCTATTCCCTCGTCGTCGAGTACATCTATCATAGGGTCGGTCGAGTCGGCTACTTTGTCGAGTAACCTGTTTACCGTAAGCTCCGGCTCGGTGTAAAGGGAGAAGATAGAGGAGAAGTTGGCCTTGCAGGCCTCCATCAGCCTTAGCCTGTCGGCCTTCGGGCCCGAAAGCGTCTGCTCGTGGGCGTGTATCCTGCCCTCGCCAAACTCCTCGATACGCACAAGGGACATAAAACCCTTACGGGTAAGAACCTTGCTCTCTTTGGTCGTATAGGTCTGCGTATAGTAGTATATAGCCTCTTTGTCGTCAGTCTTCAGCACTCCGTTCTCTACCCACGCGTCGAGATCTGCGGCGGCATGGGAGTAACGGTCGTTGCCCGGAGTATCCTCTTTTGTGGTCTTGGCGAGAATCAGCCTGATAACGTTGTTCGGGTGACGCTCGTAGAGTTCGTCCTGAAATTGGGTCGATATAACGTCATAGGGCGGAGCCATTACCGAGTGCAGATCCCCTATCTTCTCACTATCGTATATAAGTCCCTTAAAGGCCTTGATTTCTGCCATTTTTACACTTCCCCCGGATATTAAGACAAAAAGATAAAAAATCGAT
>JAJRYL010000300.1 GCA_024275855.1 Deltaproteobacteria bacterium | reverse complement strand
GGGTTACGCAACGCTAATACAACAAACAAAAGTTTAGCCCGGGGTAATCATTAAAAAAATAGATTGCCGCGCTTCGCTCGCAAAGACAGAGCGTTGATTTTGTGGCGCAGCCCTCCGAAACTAATGTTGGGTTACGCTACCCAACATATAGCAGGTTGCCAATTTATCCCGTGCTGAAAGCACCTGTCAGCGCGTATTAAAAAGAACGCTTACTCCTTAAGCCCTATAACTGTGCCTATTCCCCTGTCCGTAAAGACCTCTAAGAGCACGGCGTGCTCTACCCTGCCGTCTATTATATGCGCCGCGCAGACACCGGCTTTTACGGTCTCTATGCAGCACTTTAGCTTAGGTATCATACCGCCTTTAGCGGTCTTGGAGGTTATAAGCCTTCTGGCCTCGGTGAGCGTAAGCGTAGAGAGCAGCTTTTTATTCTTATCGAGCACACCCTCTATATTGGTAAGCAGAATGAGCTTTTCGGCGTCCAGCGCCACCGCTATGCGCCCTGCCACGGTATCTGCGTTTATATTAAAGCTCTTGCCGCCCTCTCCGCCGCCGACTGGGGCTATAACCGGAATAAAGTCGCTTGAATCGAGTAATTTCAAGACCGACGGATCGATACTCTCTACCCCGCCGACCGAACCCATCTTCCTGCCCCGAACCTTTAGCGGCTTGGCCTTTATAAGCCCGCCGTCTTTTCCGCCAAGCCCGACGGCATTGCCGCCGTAATGGTTTATAAGGCCGACTATCTCTTTATTCACCCGGCCTACAAGCACCATTTCAACAACGTCCATTGTCTCGTCGTCGGTTACGCGTATGCCGTCTACAAACTCGCTCTTTTTGCCGAGCCTGTCGAGCATGCCGGCTATCTGCGGGCCGCCGCCGTGAACGACCACGGGGTTAAGCCCCACCGACTTCATAAGCACAACGTCGCGGGCAAAGCTCTTCTTCAACGCCTCTTCAACCATAGCGTTGCCGCCGTACTTTATAACAACGGTCTTGTTGCTGAACTTGCGTATGTAGGGCAACGACTCGAATAGCAGTTTTATCTTCTCTATATCCTTCTTCAACCCTCTACCTTTCGTCGTCTATAAAAGAACGCCAGCACCAGTTGGCCAAACTTTTTTTGTACTTTTAAAATTACAGTATATATCTCGACAGGTCAACGTCGTCGAGTATATCGTTCAGCCTTGAGGTTACGTACTCGCGGTCTATAACCACCTCTTTATCCGCCATGTCGGGCGCCTCGAAAGAGATCTCGTCGAAGACCCTCTCCATAACCGTATGCAGCCTCCGCGCGCCGATATTTTCCATTCTCTCGTTTACCGAGGTAGCTATAGAGGCTATCTCGTCCACCGCGTCGTCCGAGTACTTTACCACTATGCCCTCTGTCTCAAGCAGCTCTTTGTACTGCTTCAAAAGCGCGTTTTCAGGCTCGGTAAGTATGCGCACAAAGTCTTCTTTGCAAAGAGAGGACAGCTCTACCCTTATGGGGAACCTGCCCTGAAATTCCGGGATTAAGTCCGACGGCTTGGCGACGTGAAAAGCCCCGGAGGCGACAAAGAGTATATGGTCGGTCTTTACCATGCCGTACTTCGTCTTTATTGTAGAGCCCTCGACAATAGGCAGAAGGTCGCGCTGTACGCCTTCTCGCGAAACGTCCGCGCCGTGGGCGGACTGCTTGCCCGCTATCTTGTCTATCTCGTCGATAAAGACGATGCCCGACTGCTCTACCCTCTCTATGGCGGACTTTACCACCGAGTCCATATCTATCAACCTTTGGGCCTCTTCGGCCACCAACAGCTCAAAGGCCTCGGGAACCTTTAACTTGCGCTTTTTGCTCTTTTTCGGAAAGAAGTTGGAGAACATATCTTTTATATTCGAGTCCATATCCTCCATACCCGGAGCAGCGAACATAACCTCCGGCCCGCCCTTCTGGTCGGTCACCTCTACCTCTACGCTCCTCTCGTCAAGCTTGCCGTCCCTGTAGAGCTTGCGCAGCTTCTCTCTTGTCGAGGACTGAAGGTCGCGCTCTCCCTCTATACGTTTTTCGTCCGGTACCTGCATAGGGG
>JAJRYL010000299.1 GCA_024275855.1 Deltaproteobacteria bacterium | reverse complement strand
GGGCTGAGAGAACTTGCCTTTCCGTTCGCTTTAATGATAGTACCATTTGCGCTTATCGCAAAAGAGCCTGACCTCGGTACGGCCTTGATTACCTGGATGATCTTCTGGTCTATAGTGCTGGCCATAAAGGTGCGCCGCCGTTTAATAGCCGGAATTATACTCTTGATAGGGGCCTCTATTCCTGTTGTATGGATGGGGCTTAAGGGTTACCAGAAGGCTCGCCTTACGGGTTTTATCAGACCGGAGACAGACCCGCTCGGAACAGGCTACCACCTTATACAGTCGAAAATAGCAATCGGTTCCGGCGGTTACTTCGGCAAGGGTTTTACAATGGGCACGCAGGGCAAGTTGATGTTTCTTCCTGAGCAGCATACGGACTTCATCTTTTCCGTGCTCGCCGAAGAGTGGGGCCTTGTCGGCTCCATCACAATACTATCGCTCTTTCTTCTGCTGATTTTAAGAGGGCTTAACAGCGCCGAGAACTCAAAAGACAAGTTCGGCTTTTTAGTTGCTCTCGGTATCTCGTCAATGCTCTTCTGGCACATTATCTTCAACCTCGGCATGGTCTCCGGCCTGCTGCCGGTAGTCGGGGTACCGTTGCCCTTTATCTCTTACGGCGGCTCGTTCCTTATAACCTCTATGGTCGCTGTAGGGCTTCTTATAAATATAAAGATTCGCCGTTTTACATTTTAGCGCAGGTATTTATGAAAAAAGCCATAATACTTTTTATCGCAACAGCCACCTACACGGGTTATACGCCCAAGGCTCCGGGCACGGTAGGCACGCTCTGGGGCGTGGTTATCGCGTACTTTATCTCAGGGTTTGGTATAACCGGGCAGGCGCTTTTCATTCTCGGCATACTCGCGCTCTCTATCTATACCGCCGGAGAGGCCGCAAAAATCTTCAACCAGAAAGATCCGGCCAGGGTAACGATAGACGAGGTATCGGGCGTGCTCTTCGCCTTCTTCCTCGTTCCGTTCACGCCGGTCAACGCAATATTTGTATTCCTTCTTTTCCGTATTTTTGATATTCTGAAACCGTGGCCGGCCTGCAAGATAGACAAAGAGATGAAAGGCGGCGCGGGGATAGTTTTAGACGACGTTGCATCCGGTATTTATGTCAATATAATCGCACACATACTGTTAAGGGTACTTTAATGTCGGGTTCCTCTAAAGAGAGTGCGGCGGTATCTGCCGAAGAGCGTCTCGCAAAGCTCTTAAGCGGTATAAAGGGAGCGAAGCTCGCTGTAGCCGAAAGCTGTACAGGGGGGCTTGTAGCGAGCCGTATAACGGATATTCCCGGAAGTTCCGCTTTCTTCACAGGCGGTATAGTAGCCTACTCAAACGACCTTAAGCGAAGCCTCCTGGGTGTAAAAGCCGGTACGCTGAAAACGCACGGCGCGGTCTCTAAAGAGGTAGCGGCTGAAATGGCTGAAGGCGTAGCCAAAAAGACAAAGGCCGGCATATCCATCTCGCTTACCGGCATTGCCGGGCCTGGCGGCGGCACAAAAGAGAAACCGGTTGGTACCGTTTATATAGGCATCACGGTAAAAACAGAGGATAAAAAGAGCGCAGAGACAAGCAAGCCTGCCTTCGTTCGTCTCTTCAACTTTAAAGGCACGCGAGTGTCTATAAAAGACCGGAGCGCCACGGCGGCGCTGACCGTACTTGCCGACTTTTTAGAGAGTGCGCTATAAGAACATTTATCGCTATACCGCTTCCGGAGCCTGTTAAAGACCGGATACACGAGGTACAGGCTCTGCTGAGAGGCAAGCACAGCCCGGACACCCCTGAGCGTAAAGAGCCGTTTAGGGCCGCATGGGTTAAAAGCGCCAACCTTCATATTACGCTCAACTTTCTCGGCGACATAGACCCGTCTATGGTCGGGCCTATATGCAAGGAGATGCAGGAGGCGACTACCGGGCTGCACTCTTTCACCCTCACCGTTGGCGGGCTGAAGCGGGTTCCTAACATTAATAGACCGAAAACCCTGTGGCTCGGTTTAAAAGAGGGAGACGGGCTAAAGAGCCTTATAGAGCTAAAAAAGAGGCTCGACATCGGGCTGCGTTCAATAGGTTTAAAGGTTGAAGAGCGTAAATACCGGCCCCATATGACGTTATGCAGAATACGGCACAGAGAAGATATGCACACCGCCGGACGTATAACCGCCAAATTTTTAAAAGAGGAAGAGAAAAAAACTTATAACAAAGAGATAGACTTTAGAGTAAACTCTTTCGTACTCTTCAGCAGCGTACTCGGTTCCGGCGTTGTACTCCATACGCCGCTCTTTACCGCTGAACTCGCCAATGCGGCGCCAGTTACGGAACTATAAACTTAACCAACGAAATACCCCCAACGGAGGAACGGACAAATGGCCGCACCGACCAAAAACAAAGATAACGTCAAAGAGAACGGTAAAACAGATAAAAAACACAAAGCCCTTGATATGGCTATAAGCCAGATCGAGAAGCAGTTCGGCAAGGGCTCTATAATGCAGCTCGGCAAAGGCAACGCTATTATCGGTGTAGACACCATCTCTACCGGCTCTCCGGGGCTTAACATAGCGCTCGGCATAGGCGGCGTGCCAAAGGGCAGGGTTGTGGAAATATACGGCCCGGAAAGTTCCGGTAAAACAACTTTAGCGCTCCACATAGCGGCAGAGGCGCAAAAAGACGGCGGCACCGTCGCTTTTGTAGACGCCGAGCACGCCCTCGACATGGAGTACGCTAAAAGACTCGGCGTTAACGTCGATGAAGTACTGCTCTCTCAGCCCGACACCGGAGAGCAGGCGCTTGAAATCACCGACGTGCTTATCAGGAGCGGCGCTGTTGACCTTATAGTAATAGACTCTGTTGCCGCGCTCGTGCCGAGAGCCGAGCTTGAAGGCGACATGGGAGACGCGCACATGGGTCTTCAGGCCCGCCTGATGAGCCAGGCGCTTAGAAAACTTACCTCTACGATAGGTAAATCGAATACCTGCGTTATCTTCATAAACCAGATACGGCACAAAATAGGTGTCTTCTTCGGCTCTCCTGAGACGACAACGGGCGGCAACGCGCTTAAATTCTACGCCTCCATACGGCTCGACATAAGAAGAATAGGGCAGATTAAGCAGGCCGACGCGGTAATAGGCAATAGGGTGCGTGTAAAGGTCGTTAAAAATAAGCTCGCCCCGCCTTTTAAAGACGCCGAGTTCGATCTCATGTTCAACGAGGGCATTTCATGGGAGGGTGACCTTATAGACCTCGGCGTAAAGGCCGATATAGTCGAGAAGAGCGGGTCGTGGTTCTCATACAACGGAGACAGGCTCGGACAGGGCAAAGAGTCCGCCAGAACCTTTCTCAAGGAAAACCCCGAAGCCGCCGAAGAGCTTGAAAGAAAGATTTTAGCGTTTAACGGCATTGGTGCGAAAGAACCTGCTCAAACCGAAGGAGTGTAGTTTTATGGCCGAGATAGACCTTACCTCGATACTAAATATCGCGGTAAAAGGAAAAGCGTCGGACGTTCACCTGAAGGCCGGCGTGCCGCCTATTTTAAGGATAAACGGAAGCCTCGTTCCTGTACGGAACCACGAACGGCTCGCTCCGGACGAAGTCTCGAAGATGGCCCTTCGGCTGATGAACGAGACCCAGAAAGAGACCTTCAAGGAACTGCACCAGGTGGATATGGCCTACTCCGTTCCGGGGCTTGGCCGTTTCAGGGTAAATATCTTTCAGCAGCGCGGAGCCGTAGGCGTTGTCTTAAGGGTTATACCGATAAAGATTCAAAGCTTCAAAGAGCTGAACCTGCCGAAGGTAATAGAGAAGATAGCCGAGGAGAGGCGCGGCCTTATACTCGTAACAGGGGTAACCGGCAGCGGTAAATCGACCACGCTCGCGGCCATACTCGACAAGATAAACTCCAACAGGTCCGGCCACATAATCTCTATTGAAGACCCTATTGAATTTCTTCACAGGGACCGCCGCTGTATTATTAACCAGCGCGAAATCGGCGTTGACGCAAACAACTTCTCTGAGGCCCTGCGCGGAGCCCTGCGCCAGGACCCGGACATAATAATGGTCGGAGAGATGCGCGACCTTGAGACAGTGGAAATAGCCCTTACAGCGGCTGAAACCGGGCACCTCGTTCTCTCTACGCTCCATACTATAGACGCTATGGAGACGATAAACCGCATAGTCTCTGTCTTTCCACCGTACCAGCAGAAGCAGATCAGATTGCAGTTCGCCGGAGTAATAAAGGCCATAATATCCCAGCGCCTTATACCGACCAAAGAGGGCAACCACCGCGTACCGGCGGTTGAGGTAATGGTAAGCACGTCGAGAATACGCGAGTGCATAGAAGATAAAGAGAAGACAAAAGAGATAATGGACGCTATCGCAAAAGGGCATACAACCTACGGTATGCAGACCTTTGACCAGTCTATCATGGCTCTGCTCGATAAAGGTTTTATCACCAAAGGCGAGGCCCTGAATCAGGCCTCCAACGCGGACGACTTCGACCTTAAGGTAAGCGGCGTTACCTCTACAAGCGATATGGGGTGGCAGGATACCGACAACAGCGAAGAGCAGGACGAGGCAACCGAGGCGGCCACGGAGGAAGATTCGGATATAGAGCGTTTTTAACTGTGGCCCCGGACGAAAAAAAAAAGAGCGGATCCGTTGACCGTTGCCCTCAGGTTTCTCTCGTACCGAGAACGCACTGAACATGAGATGAGAGAGAAGCTTGCGGGCGCTAAAGAGTTTACCGCTAAAGAGATAGACTCGACCATCGGCTACCTTTTAGAGGCCTCTTACCTTAACGACCTGCGCTTCGCTACGGAACTCGCTCACTCGCGTTTAAGAAACAAGGCATGGGGCAGATATAAGATCAGGCTCGACTTAAAGAAGCGCAAGATAGCGGACGAAATCATAAACAAGGTTATTGACGGGATAGACGACGAGACCGAGCTAAAGAGCGCAAATACCGCCATACGGAAGTGGCTCCGCAAAAGCGGTACCAACGGCCCGCTCTCCAAAAAAGAGTTCGAGCGGGCGTACAGGCATCTTTCGGCAAGGGGGTTCTGCGCGGCAACCGCGTTAGACGTGCTTGCCGCTTACCGCAACGCTGAGACTGAAGAGCTGTAAGGTATTTAAAAAGAGCAACAAAATAAAATCCTGCGGCATTTAAATAGAACATTCCTATTACTTTTATGAAACCGTACTGAAAGCTACCGACAGCATGAAATCCGACGACATAAGACAACAGTTTCTCGACTACTTTTCATCAAATGGGCACACCGTGGTTCCTTCTTCCTCGCTGCTGCCGCAGGCCGACCCCACCCTGCTCTTTACCAACGCAGGAATGAACCAGTTTAAACCGGTCTTTCTCGGTGAAGAGAGACGTGAATACAACCGTGCCGTTTCGAGCCAGAAGTGCATGCGGGCCGGTGGCAAACATAACGACTTAGAGAACGTCGGACGCACCGCGCGCCACCACACCTTCTTTGAAATGCTCGGCAACTTCTCTTTCGGCGACTACTTTAAAGAGGCCGCCATCGAGTACTCGTGGGACTTTCTGGTTAACGAAATGGGGCTCGACGCCAAAAAGCTTTACGCTACCGTCTTTACCAATGATGATGAAGCGGCAAAGATATGGGCGGACAAGACCAGCCTGCCGCCGGAACGCATTATACGCCTCGGAGAGAAAGACAACTTCTGGAGCATGGGAGATGTCGGCCCCTGCGGCCCCTGCTCTGAGATACTAATAGACCAGGGCGAGGCCCTCGGCTGCGACTCCCCTGACTGCGCCCCCGGATGCGATTGCGACCGATACCTCGAAATATGGAACCTTGTTTTCATGCAGTACAACAGGGACGAAAACGGCACGCTGACCCCGCTTCCGCATCCGTGCATAGACACGGGTATGGGGCTCGAACGCCTTTCGGCGGTTATGCAG
>JAJRYL010000298.1 GCA_024275855.1 Deltaproteobacteria bacterium | reverse complement strand
TTCTCGATATGGACGCTGAGCTAATAGACGCGATAGCTCGCTCTTGTGAAATAAAGGCCGAGGTGGTCGGCAGCGACGAGACCGAAACAGGACTTCGCGCTATTTTAAACTTCGGTCATACATTCGGCCATGCTATAGAGGCTATAGCCGGTTACGGCCATTACCGCCACGGCGAGGCGGTGGCTATAGGCATGGTAATGGCCGCGCGTTTTTCAGTTGAACTCGGTCTGTGCGACCGTTCGGTCGCACAGCGTTTAGAGGCTCTGGTAAAGGCCGTGGGGCTGCCTGCCGTAAGTATCGATATACCAACGGAGGAGATGGTAACCGTTATGAGGCTCGATAAAAAAGTGGCAAACGCCAGGATTCGTTTTGTGCTGACCAACGGGCTCGGCAGCGTGCAGGTCAAATCCGCCGATGAAGAGGCCCTGATCGGTTTTCTTTCTAAAGATTAAACGCTCCTCTTTTTATCTCTCCGGCTTGATTTTTCGGATGCGCCGCAGATGTTACAATAAAAAAACAGCTTGACTAAATAGCGCTTCTTTAATAATTTTAAGGTAGTTATACGCCCTCTTATATTTACTCGGGGTTTCTGTTGTTCTGATATTTTCTTTATCTCTCGTACAGGCGCGCAGGGTTCTTAACTCAAAAGAGTTATATCTCCGTTTACCTTTTATAGTTACAACACCGTAGAGGAACCGACACCGCTCATGTCCAAAATCAAGTCAGACGCCGATATCTATTTTACCCAGACTATGGCCGAGGTTCTCGAAGAGCAGGGGCACCTTGAAGACGCGTTGATGATCTATAAGATACTCGCAGATACCAACCCGTGGGATGAAACGCTTACCTTTAAGGTTGACAGGCTCAAGAGCAAAGCGCAATCAATAAAGGGTAGAAGAACAGGCAGGAAGAAGGTTTTACAGGGGTAGGCGGCTTTTAGCTGCGTGTTAATCGATGTCTTGCACCGGTTTATGGATTAAGGGGTTTAACGGTATGCCATTTCTTGGAATTTTAAAAGAGCTTGTAGACACAGCAACGGGCAGTGTCGCCGCAACGTTAATGGGTATAGACGGGCTTGCTGTTCAATCGTACCCGACCGAGAATTACCCCTGCGACATAGAGAGTATAGGCATTGAGTGCGGCGGGGCTGTAGAAGAGTTGAAGAAGGCTACGGAGGCTCTCGATTTCGGCTCGCTCGAAGAGTTGGTTATCTCTACCGAGACCTCTACTTTGCTTATGCGCCTTGTGGTTCCTGAGTACTATATCGTGCTGGTTTTAGACCCTGGCGCCGGAGCCGGCCATGCCCGGTACAGAACCCGTATAGCCGCCCGGAAGGTAAAGTGTGAACTCTGATAAATCGAAGGGCGCAGGCGGCTCTTTTAAAAATAGGCGGAGCGAGGGCGTTAAGAGTGTAAACGTCAACAGGCTGAAGGCTTTAAGGGGTAGGTTAAAAAAACGCAAACTCTCTGCGCTGCTTGTAACGGACTTAAAGAACGTGCGCTACCTTACGGGGTTTACCGGTTCAAGCGCCTTTGTTGTGGTAACGCCGCGCTCTGGGTTTCTTCTTACCGACCCGCGGTACACGTCTCAGGCCAAGGAAGAGGTGCAGGGGCTCAAGGTAAAGATATATAAGAAGGACCCGCTTGGCTCGCTTGCGGCGCTTATAAAGAAAGACTCTTTTAAAGGCGTTACTGATAAAAAGGTTTTGGGTTTCGAGTCCGACCATCTAAGGCACTCGACCTATACGAAGTTAAGGAGCCTGCTTCGTCCCTTAAAGTTTCGGGCTAC
>JAJRYL010000024.1 GCA_024275855.1 Deltaproteobacteria bacterium | reverse complement strand
AGACCGAAGACGCGCTTACCGGAGCGGTCGTTTATGAAAGGTCTGAAGCGTACCGGCCCGTTGACCCGGAAGCTGCGGTAGCCGTACGGCTTTTTGCAGGCGGTAAAGAGGCGTACGGGCAACAGGAGGCGAAGGAGATAATAGAGATAGTAACGCGGCTCGAAAAGACCGACGCTTCATCGACAAAGGCCGTGCTGTTTCGTTCACGCAGCCATTTAAAAAGCCTTGTGCCGGGTTTAAAGAGTGAGGGTATCGACTTTAAGGCCGAAGAGCTCGACCCGCTAACGGAAAGGGCCTCCATTCAGGACTTGCTCGCGCTTACCCGCGCTCTTTATCATCCGGCGGACAGGGTGGCCTGGCTCTCTGTGCTGCGCGCGCGGTGGTGCGGCCTTACGTTGGGCGAACTGCTTGTTATCTGCGCCGGAGATAGTGCGGGGCTTGTGTCCGACCTTATAAAAGATTCCGGCCGCCGCAGCGAGCTTGGCGAAGAGAGCCTGTTTCGGCTCGACCGGTTCCGTACCGTTATGGACTCTGCTTTAAGTCTAAGGGGCAAGCTCCCGCCAAGAAGGCTGATAGAAGGGCTCTGGGTCGGCCTTAACGGCCCGGCCTGTTACGAGGGGCACGACTCTGTTACGGATGCGGAACTCTTTTTCGAGATGATCGAGTCGATGAGTTACGGCGGCGAGCTGACTTCGATAACCGCGCTTGAAGAGTCCGTAAAGAAGCTTTTTGCAACGCATAGCGGAGAGGGAGAAAATCCGCTTATCTTAATGACTATACATAAAGCGAAGGGGCTTGAGTTCGACCACGTTATACTGCCCGGACTCGGACGAAGGGCACGGGCGACCGACAAGAAGCTGCTCTACTGGATGGAGCGCGGCGAAGACCTTATTCTGGCCCCGATAGAGAAGAAGAACGGCGTTGAGGAGAGCGGACTCTTTAAGTACCTTGTAGGCGTGCAGAAGGAGAAAGAGCGGCTGGAGGCCGCGCGCCTCTTCTACGTTGCCGTTACACGGGCTAAAAAGAGGTTATATCTGTTCGGTCATACGGCAAGGTTCGAGGGAGGGGAGATATCCGTAGAGTCCTCCTCGTTGCTCCGTACGATTGAAGGGTCGCTTGGAGCAAAGATGGTCGTTGACCTGAGTGTCGATGGTTCAGCGGGCATGGCGAGCGGGAGTCCTGAGGCGCAGAAAAGCAGAGGTACGCAAGAGCCGGTCGTTTTAAAGCGGCTCGCTGCCGAGTGGCGTGCGCCGGAGCCTGTACCACCGGCCCGGATGCCGGAAGAGGGCGGTGAGCAGGAGCGGAACGCAGAGAGGTTGAGGTACGATTGGGCCACGGTAACGGCAAGCCATGTCGGAACCGCAGTTCACTCTTTTTTCGCCCGTATCGCTGTCGACGGTCTGGACAAATGGGACGGTAAGAGGCTGGAGGAGAGCAGGGGGCGGATGGCGGCAGAGCTTACGGGGCTCGGCATAAGCGCAAAAGAGGTTGTGCACGTAGCTGATAAGGGACTTGCACTGGTTGCAAGCGCGCTTGAGGATGAAAAAGGAAGGTGGGTGCTTGGCGAACAGAGCGAAGCGAGGGTGGAGTGGGCCTTAAGCGGACTTGTAGAGGGACGCGTCGAGGAGGTAATAATAGACCGGACTTTTGTTGATAAAGACAACGTACGCTGGATAATAGATTATAAGACCGGGCGGCACGAGGGCGGTTCCGTAGAAGAGTTTATAAAGGGCGAGCGCAACAGGTACGCGTGCCAGCTTGAAAAGTACGAAACTGTTTTACGCGGGTTCGGCGAAAAGAGAGAGATTAAAAAGGCCCTTTATTATCCCGCTATCAAGAGACTTGTCGAACTCTGAGACATGAGCCTGTTTATCCGCAGCGCCAAACGCTCTTCGGTAAATGATGCCTATCTCTTTTGTAAAAGTTATGTTATTCTTTCTGGCTTGGTTGGTTGAGTTGTATCAGTTGGTATTGGTCTATCCTTAAACGGGTACTGTTTTGTCTCGTTACGGCTTTGCGGTGAGAAACCGTACGCGCCGCAGAGGAGACGGAAGAAAGGCATAGTCGAAGTAGATGAAGAGAAAAGACAAGTTCAGAAATATCGCGATTATAGCGCATGTTGACCACGGCAAGACAACCCTTGTTGACGCGATGCTGACGCAAAGCGGCACCTTCGGGGCGCACCAGCATGTCGAGACCCGTGTGATGGACTCTATGGACCTTGAGCGTGAGCGCGGTATAACTATTATGGCTAAAAATACAGCCGTATGGCACGGCGATACGAAGATAAATATTGTAGACACGCCGGGGCATGCCGACTTTGGCGGCGAAGTGGAGCGCAGCCTGAACCTTGTGGACGGTGTGGTGCTGCTTGTCGATTCGAGCGAAGGGCCGTTGCCGCAGACCCGTTTTGTCGTTAAGAAGGCGCTTGCCAGAAGCCTGCCGGTAATCCTTGTAATAAATAAAATAGACAGAAGCGACGCGCGAATAGAGGAAGTGCTCGACGAGGTGTACGACCTTTTTATAGACCTCGACGCGACCGAGGAGCAGATAGATTTCAAGGTGCTCTACACGAACGCCAGGGCCGGGGTGGCGCATAAGGATCTTGAGGACGGTTCTACCGATATCGAGCCGTTGTTCGAAACTATTATCTCTGAAATTCCCGGCCCGATAGCCGAAGACGACCACGTACCGCAATTTCTCATAACGAACATAGAGTACGACCCTTACGTCGGTATGGTCGCGGTCGGCAGGCTGAGTAACGGTAAGCTTGAAGTAAATAAGAGTTATAGCCTCTGCGGAGAGACGGGCATAAAGCACGGTGTAAAACTTTCGGCCTGTTATACGTACAAAGGGTTAAGCAAGCTACCTGTCGATAACCTTGAGGCCGGAGACATTATAGCCGTTGCCGGAATCGACAACGTAAGGATAGGGGACACCATCAGTTCGGACACCGATCCGGCGCCGCTTGGGCGCATAAAGGTTGACGAGCCTACGGTATCGATGCTCTTTTCCGTAAATAACGGCCCGCTTGCCGGAACGGAGGGCAAGTTTTTAACGTCTCGCCATATTAAGGAGAGGCTCGAAAAAGAGGTGCTTGGCAATGTGTCGCTACAGGTGAAACCGACCGACCGTGCCGACTCTTTCGAGGTTTACGGCAGGGGCGAGTTGCAGATGGCGATACTGATAGAGACTATGCGAAGAGAAGGTTTCGAGTTTATGGTCTCAAAGCCGCGGGTAATAACGCACGTTGAGAACGGCGTTGTTATGGAGCCGATGGAGAAGGTCTTTGTAGACGTGCCCGAAGATAAGGTAGGTATTGTGACCGAGAAACTTTCGGTGCGAAAGGGGCGTATGACCAATATGGCGAACCACGGCCACGGCAGGGTGAACATGGAGTTCACTATCCCTTCGAGGGGGCTAATCGGTTTTAGAAGCCAGTTTCTGACCGACACGAAAGGCGCGGGAATTATGAACACCCTCGCCGACGGTTTCGCCGAGTGGTGCGGTTCTATTGTGCAGCGCACAAGCGGCGCGCTTGT
>JAJRYL010000297.1 GCA_024275855.1 Deltaproteobacteria bacterium | reverse complement strand
CACGACCATACGGAAGATGAAGAGTGTTGCAGCGAGACGGAACCGGTTACGCTTTTACAGAGGCGGCTCGGTAAGACAGGGGTAAAGGTTACACTCTTCGGGCTTGGAGGCAGGGGGCTGTTAAAGCGCTTGGGGCGAGGTGCCGAAGCCGAAACAATGATTAAGTCCGCACTCGATTCAGGGGTCAATTTTTTCGATACCTCCCGCGCGGACGGTTCGAGCGAATCGTACCTGGGCACGGCGCTAAAGGGAAGAAGAAACAATGTTTTTCTCAGCAGCAAGACGGCGGCAAGGAGCAAGACCGGTGCCGAGGCGGATCTTAAAGCAACGCTAAAGGCGCTTGAAACCGATTACCTCGACCTGTGGCAGCTACAAGACGTTAGAACAGACAAGGACCTGGAAGACATCTTTGCCGAAGGGGGCGCTATAGAAGCCTTTAAGGCGGCTAAAGAGCAAGGCACGGTGCGTTTTATCGGTATTCACGGACAATACGACCCTATGGTAATAAAGCGTTCTCTTGAGCGTTTTGAGTTCGATACCGTAATGATACCTGTAAACCCGGCGGACTCTGTTGAGAACTCTTTTGTGGAGATTGTAGTTCCCGTCGCGAGCGCTCAAGATATTGGTATTATAGGAATGGATATTATGCTCGACGGTATGTTGAACGCCCCCTCGAGGCTTCTGATCAGTTACGCGCTTACTCAGCCGATTGCTACAGCCGTTATCGGGTGTGACGATTTTGCGCAACTCAGCGAGAATATCGACGCCGCCGGAAACATGCAGGTCTTGACGCATAAAGAGGTTGTGCGGTTGCGGAATTTTGTCTCCAAGTTTGCCGGGGATCTTATGTAGCACAGGCCGCTTGGTTTTAAGTATTGGAAAAAGGTTCTCTCCGTATAGCGGGGTTGGAGCCTTTTTTTATTTCTTTGTAACTTTAATGGTGCGGGGTAGATGTTGCGGGTAAAGGCGGCGGGCCGGAAGGGAACGGCAATGGCGGCTTACCGGACACCGGTTTGCGGGTTTGTTTTCAGGCGCGGGGGGCGCGTAGGTCTATGGTCTGCCGCTCTATTCGATTATTAGATGGATAGAGTCTTTTTTATAGCGCCGCCAAGTTCTTCAAGGCGGTACGGCTTCGCTACCGCACCGCTAAAGCCGTGCTCTTTGAATTTGTCCATTATCGGGTCGTTGGCGTATCCGCTCGATACTATCGCCTTTATATACGGGTCTATCTTAAGCAGGTTTACAATAGCCTCTTTCCCGCCCATTCCTCCGTGTATGGTGAGGTCCATTATTACTATGTCAAACGGTCTGCCAGTTGTATGGGCCTCTGTGTAAGCCTTTATCGCCTCCTCGCCGTCGGTTGTAAGTGATACCGAGTAGCCGAGGTGCGCGAGGTACTCTTTTACAAGGTCGCGTATAATCTCTTCGTCGTCCATAACAAGTACCCGCTTCGTACTTTTGGAAATACCCGGCAACCTCTCTTTGGCGGATGAAGGCGTTTTCTCTGATGAGGGCAGGTAGATTGTAAAGGTACCGCCGCTCCCTGCTTTGGAGTTTACGCTTATATAACCGTTGTATTTTTCTATTATAGAGTACGCGCGGCAGAGCCCAAACCCGCTGCCGCTCTGTTTTGCGGTAAAAGAAGGGTCTAAGAGTATCTGCGGTTCTTTCTTCTGTATTCCAGCGCCCTTCTCCTCTATGCTTATCTTGACGTATCGCCCCTCTTCAAGCGGCGGCACGCTCTTTTCGCTTCCGGTTTTCACCACTATATTTTCCGTCTTTATGCTTATTGAGCCGCCTTCGGACATAACCTGACCGGCGTGTATTATGAGGCTGTTCAGTGCCCGGTTAACCTGCTCCGGGTCGGCGTCTATGGGGCTTGTGCCGGGTCTTATATCTACCGTGTACTTTACATTGGAATCTCTTAGAGCAAAACCGGCGGAGTCCTCTATCATCTCCTTAAGACCGGTTCTTTCCGTATCTCCGCCATCTGTAAAAGCTATAAGCTGCTTTGTGAGGTCGCGCGCCCTCGTGGCGGCTTTTTCGACCTCGACAAGCCTGTTGTATATCCTGTCGTTCTCATTTAAAAGATGGAGAGAGAAAGAGACGTTGCCTATTATAGCCGTAAGCAGGTTGTTGAAGTCGTGTGCGAAATCTCCGGCAGGCAGGCCGGGGCTTTCGAGCCTCTGTCCTTTTCGCAACCCTTCGCGTACCGGCT
>JAJRYL010000296.1 GCA_024275855.1 Deltaproteobacteria bacterium | reverse complement strand
AGCCCATAAGCTCTCTTACAACGACGACCCCAATGGCAGGTTGAAACCGCAGTACGTTATTGAGACTCTTTATAAGATAACGAAGGGCGACGCTATTATAACTACCGAGGTAGGGCAGAACCAGATGTGGGCGGCGCAGTTTTTTCTCTACGACTCACCGCGCACCTACCTCACTTCGGGCGGGCTCGGCACTATGGGTTTCGGTCTTCCGGCGGCAATAGGCGCGCAGGTCGCTTATCCGAAGAAGACGGTAGTCGATATCGCCGGAGACGGCTCTATACAGATGAATATTCAGGAGATAGCTACGGCGGTACAGTACAAGTTGCCGGTCAAGGTCGTTATACTCAACAA
This sequence comes from Deltaproteobacteria bacterium, assembly GCA_024275855.1. Taxonomy (GTDB): domain Bacteria; phylum Desulfobacterota; class GWC2-55-46; order GWC2-55-46; family JADFVP01; genus JADFVP01. The sequence continues at coordinate 3,550 of JAJRYL010000296.1, read as the reverse complement.
TATCGTGCTCGGCATGGTGCGCCAGTGGCAGGAGTTCTTCTACGACAAGCGGTACTCGCATACCTGTGTATCGGTCGCGCCCGATTATGTCAAGCTTGCCGACGCCTACGGCGCCGTAGGGCTTGCTACGGGCAAGTGGGAAGAGGTTGAGTCGGTTCTGAAAGAGTCTATGAAGATAAAAGACAGGCCGGTTATAATGGACTTCAGGGTTGACCCTTCCGAGAACGTCTACCCTATGGTACCGAGCGGCCAGCCGCTGAACAAGATGCTGCTGGTCTAAAGGCAACCGGGCTGTCTTCGCCCGCCGCCGGGTTACGAAAAGACAGGGCGGTCTGTTAACGCAGAGGCATGGGGCATAAAAGCCGATGTTGCGTTTTTTGATCTTTGGTTATGGCGTTTTTTTTCTAAATCGGAAGTAAGAAATACGATGGAGGTTCCGTGCGTCACACAATTTCAGTTCTTGTTGTAAATGAGTTCGGGGTACTGTCGAGAATTTCAGGACTCTTCTCCGGCAGGGGGTTCAACATAGAGAGCCTTACCGTTGCCGAAACTCTGAACCCTAAAATATCGCGTATGACAATCGTCACCACGGGAGACGAGTCTATTTTAGAGCAGATAACCAAGCAGCTCAATAAGCTTGTAAGCGTTATCAAGGTTCATGACTTTAAGGGCGAGCCTCATATCGAAAGAGAGCTTATGCTTATTAAGGTTACGGCAAACGCCGAGACACGGGCCGAGGTCTTAAGGATTGTCGATATCTTCAGGGCCAGGGTAGTGGACGTAAGCCCGCGCGCCTATACTATAGAGGTTACCGGAGACGAGGATAAGGTAGAGGCGTTTAAAGTTCTGCTTCGTCCATTCGGAATTAAAGAGATAGTAAGCACCGGGCGTATCGCTATGCCGCGAACCCCGAAACAGAAGTAGGTTCTAAAAGTTAGTGCCTGATAAGTTTTTCTTTTTCAAAATCAGTCTGGCTTGCCAAAGGTGGCGGCCACGGTAGTTGCGGTTATGCCAGCCGACAAGTGTCGGCTTTTTCAAAACGCAGTCGGAACGCCTGCGAATATGTTCTAATTTTTAAGGGTGTAAGGAGGTTTTTCAGATGAAGGTCTATTACGACAAGGACGCGAACCTTGAAGATATAATGGGTAAGAAGGTCGCGATAATCGGTTTCGGAAGCCAGGGCCATGCCCATGCGCTTAACCTTAAAGAGAGCGGAGTCGATGTTGTTGTAGGGCTTCGCAAGGGCGGCGCTTCATGGGGCAAGGCCGAGGCCGCGGGGCTTGAGGTTAAAGAGGTAGCGGACGCAGTTAAGATAGCGGACGTGGTAATGGTTATTATCCCTGACGAGATTCAGGGCGAGATATATAAAGAGTCGATAGAGCCGAACCTGAAAGAGGGCGCGTACTTAGCCTTTGCGCACGGTTTTAATATCCACTTCGATCTCATCGCTCCGGGCGAAGACAAGAACGTCTTCATGGTCGCACCCAAGGGGCCGGGGCATCTTGTGCGCCACGAGTACACGAAGGGCGCGGGCGTACCCACCCTCGTAGCGGTTCATCAGGACCCGTCCGGCGACGCGCTCGAAGTAGCGCTTGCGTACGCGAGCGCCAACGGCGGCGGCAGGGCCGGTATTATAGGCACTACGTTCAAGGACGAGACCGAGACCGACCTTTTCGGCGAGCAGGCCGTGCTCTGCGGAGGCATAAGCGCGTTGATCACAGCCGGTTTCGAAACGCTTACCGAGGCGGGTTATCCGCCGGAAATGGCTTACTTCGAGTGCCTGCACGAGACAAAGCTTATTGTAGACCTGATCTACGAGGGCGGAATCTCCAACATGCGTTACTCTATAAGCAATACCGCGCAGTATGGCGATATTACACGCGGGCCGAGGGTAATAACTAACGATACCAAGGCCGAGATGAAGAAGATTCTCGGCGAGATTCAGAGCGGCGAGTTCGCGCGCGAGTGGATAGCCGAGCACAAGGCAGGCAAGCCTAACTTTACCGCACTCACCGAAAAAGGCGAGGCGCACCCGATAGAAGAGGTTGGCAGAAAGTTGCGCGACATGATGCCGTGGCTTAAAAAGGATAAGATAGTTGACAAGGCGAAAAACTAAGTTTTCCCACGACGCTCTTTCAGCCGGACCGAAAGAGGTCTTCGGGAGCAGAATGAGTTACAGGCCGTACGGCCTGCCCGTGGCAAAAGAGGGGCTGCCTTTTATCGGTATAGCCGCCGCTATTATGCTGCTTACCTTTATTCTTACCGATATCTGGTGGGTAGACCTCTTTTTTGTCCTTCTCACACTCTTTGTCATCTACTTTTTCAGAGACCCGGACAGGGAGATTACCGACGACCCGTCCGCTATAGTGAGTCCTGCCGATGGCAAGGTAATAAAGATACGCAGGGTTAAAGACGACCGTTTTCTAAACGCCGACGTCATGAAGATCAGTATCTTCATGTCTGTCTTTAATGTGCATGTGAACAGGGTGCCTGCCGCCTCAAGGGTGCTTGAGGTCAGGTACAATCCGGGTAAGTTTCTCGTAGCGAGTGTTGATAAAGCGTCGCTCTTAAATGAGCAGAACGCGATTATCGCCGAGGGGCCTACAGGGCAGAAGTACGCCTTTAATCAAATTGCCGGCCTTATAGCGCGAAGAATAGTCTGTTACGCCGGGGTCGGTATGAGCTTCGACCGTGGCGAGCGGTTCGGGCTTATTCGCTTCGGCTCAAGGGTAGACGTGTACCTGCCACTGGATTGCAGGATGGAGGTGCGCTACGGGCAGAAAGTGCAGGCCGGAGCCTCGGTGCTCGCCTACTGGCCGACTACGTCCGATACCGGTATCGATACCGGTATTGAGACGGATGAAGAGTAGGAAAGAGCCGTTTTTTTAGGAGGATAATGATGTTCGACAATGAAATACATTCCGATGAAGAGTCGTCGAAACGCAGAAAAAAGAGGCCAAAAAAGGGTGTCTACCTTCTGCCGAACCTTTTAACGTCGGTCAGCCTTTTTGGCGGTTTCTACGCGATAGTCGCGAGCTTTGACGGTAATTTCGTGCATGCCGCGGTCGCTATAATAATCTCCGGCGTCTTCGACTGTCTCGACGGGCGTGTCGCGAGGCTTACGGGCACATCGAGCAAGTTCGGCGTCGAGTACGATTCGCTCGCCGATTTAATCGCTTTCGGGCTCGCCCCCGGTTTTCTTATCTTCACATGGGGCCTCAGGTCTTTTGGCCGTTACGGCTGGCTCGCGGCTTTTCTTTACGTGGTCTGCGCAGCGCTCAGGCTCGCGCGCTTCAATGTGCAGGTAACTACGGTAGAGAGTAAAAGGTTCAACGGGTTGCCGGTTCCGGCCGCCGCCCTATTGATCTCTTCCACTGTGCTCATATACAACCATTTCGGTTTCGGGCACGAGGTCTCAAAGTATGTAATTGTTCTTATTTACGTCTATCTTCTCGCGTTTCTTATGATAAGTAATGTCAAGTACCACAGTTTCAAAGAGCTTAATCTATCTCAGCGTATGCCTTTTCGGCTGCTTGTCGGCGCTATCTTT
>JAJRYL010000295.1 GCA_024275855.1 Deltaproteobacteria bacterium | reverse complement strand
CTCCGGTCGAGACCCTTTTTTATCTTAAGGATTTTATTTATGGCGCAACGCGAGCGGTGGGGTTCAAGAATAGGCCTTATTCTCGCAATGGCCGGCAACGCAATCGGGCTTGGCAACTTTTTGCGTTTTCCCGTTCAGGCGGCACAGAACGGCGGCGGCGCCTTTATGATTCCGTACTTCATCTCGTTTATACTTTTAGGTATTCCGCTTATGTGGGTCGAGTGGGGCATGGGGCGTTACGGCGGTTCGATAGGCCACGGCTCTACGCCCGCTATTTTCGACGCTATGTGGAAGAACAGGTTTGCCAAGTACGTCGGCCTGCTCGGTCTGTTTCTGCCGCTCGTTATCTTAATCTACTATACGTATATCTGCTCCTGGACGCTCGCTTTCAGTATCTCCTCTATCTTCGGCCTTTTTCCTGATGCTGACACCTTGACCGGAGGAGCGACCTCCGGGTACCTGACGCCCTATTCCAACTACCTCGGTTCCTATATCGGTACCTCGACGGAAGGTCTTTTTCTTAAACCGCATTACTCGGCCTATATCTTTTTCGCTATTACGCTCGGGGCCGGAATGCTGATACTCGCCAAGGGTATTGCCGGGGGTATCGAGAGGCTCTGCAAGGTCGCCATTCCCGCGCTCTTTATAATGGCCGCTATTCTGTTTGTAAGAATAATTACGCTCGATAGCCCGATAGACCCTGCCATGACAACCTCGCGCGCTTTCGCTTTTTTGTGGGAGCCCGATCTTTCCGGCCTTCTGTCGCCAAAGGTATGGCTTGCCGCGGCCGGTCAGGTCTTTTTTACGCTTTCGCTCGGTCTCGGCGCAGTAATGACTTATGCGAGTTATATTAAGAGGGACGAAGATATTGTGCTTGACGGTCTTTCCACCGCAAGCCTCAACAGCTTTGCGGAGGTCGTTTTCGGTTCTACTATCGCAATAGTGTCGGCTGTGCTCTTTTTCGGGGCCGACGGCGCGGCAGAGGTCTCTTCGGGCGGCGCTTTCAGCCTTGGGCTGATAAGTATGCCGGCTATCTTCACTCATATGCCTGCCGGAGAGTTTTTCGGTTTTCTCTGGTTCGGCCTGCTCTATATTGCCGGGCTTACCTCGGTTGTGGCGCTCTCTCAGCCCGTTATAGCCTTTTTTGAAGACGAGTTCGGTTGGTCCCGGAAAAAGGTGGTTTCGTGGCTTACCCTCTTTTTCGTTATTACCACGGCCCTTCCTATGTTCGTGCGCGGCAGCCTCGACGAGCTCGACTTCTGGGTAGCAACCTTCGCGCTTGTTATACTCGCGCTCTTTGAAATGGTGATCTTTTTCTGGTTCTTCGGCTCGGAAAGGGCGTGGGAAGAGATAAACCGGGGGGCAAGCGTACGGGTGCCACGCCCCTTCTTCTACCTGATGAAGTACGTAACACCGCTTTTTCTTTGTATTATTCTTGTTGCGTGGGTTTACGAACAGCTTCCTTCTCTACTGTCGAACGGAGATACTGGTGTGTGGATAGCGAGGGTATTTCTTGCCTTGCTTCTTGTCGTTCATTGCTTTGTAATACGCGCGGCATGGAAAAGGCGCGAAAGGCGGGGCTTATGACATCTTACGGATATACATTTCTCGCAGTATCCTGGGGTCTTGTTACCGCGCTTGTGGTATACTGCTTCTACAATATTTTCACCAAACGCTGACCTTTAAACAGACTGCGACTACTATGTCTCGAACCAATTTTACCTCTTTGTCCGTCTTTTCGCTATTGGTCGTTCTGCTTCTCTCCGGCTGTTCAAACGGCGCTCTTTATATAAAGCAGCTTGTGCCTCATGCCGCCGACGTTTTTGCCCGTACCTTTATTAACGATATCGCAAATGGCGACATTACCGCCGCCTTAAACCTTATGAACCCGGAGGTCAGGGACGATAGTACCAGGGCAGGGCTCGAAGTGGCCGAGCGGACGCTTAAGCGCAACGGGAAAATTATAAGAATAGAGCTTATAAAGTTTATAAACTCCAAGGCGTACCTGACAAAAAAGAATAAAAAAACATTTTTAAGGTATCAGGTTCAGCTTGAAAAAGGGTATGTGCATGCCACTGCGCTT
>JAJRYL010000294.1 GCA_024275855.1 Deltaproteobacteria bacterium | reverse complement strand
GCGTAACCCAACATTAGTTTCGGAGGGCTGCGCCACAAAATCAACGCTCTGTCTTTGCGAGCGAAGCGCGGCAATCTATTTTTTTAATGATTACCCCGGGCTAAACTTTTGTTTGTTGTATTAGCGTTGCGCAACCCGACACTGCCTGCGGCAGGTCTATATTTGGTACAGTAGGTAGGGTGGGCACTGCCCACCATTGTTGTCATTGCGAGGAGCATTAGCGACGTGGCAATCCTGTTTTATTGTTAAAGGTAAGGGCAAGATTGCCGCGCTTTCGCTCGCAATGACACTTTTGCGCAGTTTCGTAGGTTGGGTTAGCGAAGCGTAACCCAACAGTAGTTTCTGAAAGTTAAGGGTATCAGTAGGTAGGGTGGGCACTGCCCACCATTGTTGTCGTTGCGAGGAGTGTTAGCGACGTGGCAATCCGGTTTTATTGTTAAAGGTAAGGGTAAGATTGCCGCGCTTTCGCTCGCAAAGACGGAAAAAAAGAGAGATGCTGAATCAAGTTCAGCATGACACGTTCGGTGGGCACTGCCCACCATTGTTGTCATTGCAAGGAGCATTAGCGACGTGGCAATCCGGTTTTACTGTTAAAGGTAAGGGCAAGATTGCCGCGCTCTCGCTCGCAAAGACACTTTTGCGCAGTTTCGTAGGTTGGGTTAGCGTTGCGTAACCCAACACTGCCTGCGGCAGGTCTATGTTTGGTACAGTAGGTAGGGTGGCACTGCCCACCATTGTTGTCATTGCAAGGAGCGTTAGCGACGTGGCAATCCGGTTTTATTGTTAAAGTTCGCAGGTCGGGTTAGCTAAGCGTAACCCGACATCTATTTGCATCAAGACTGTTTTGCTTTACAGAGCGTAATCCGTTACGGAGGGACTCATGGAAAAAATCTATTTCATCTTTCGCCGGTTTAGCCAAGGCCGGGGCAACAGGGTCGGCGGCCTCTCTCTCCTGTTCGCTCTTTTTACGGCTATGGCGCTTCTTCCCTCCGGTGTAAACGCTATGGGAGTTAAGCATAAGGCTGAGGCTCTTATTTCCGGTTATACTGTTATAGACGGGTTTTCGTCACCGGAGAGCGTTACTACGGACGGTAGACTCTTCTATGTCTCTAACGTCGGGGTTAAGCTTGCCCCGAGCGCCAAAGACGGCGACGGTTTTATCTCGTCTCTTACGCCAGACGGCAGGCTTTTAGAAAGAAGGTTCATAACAGGGCTGAACGCGCCAAAAGGCATGGGTATAATAGACGGTGTGCTTTACGTTGCCGATATAGACAAAATAGTCGGTTTTGATTTAAAGAGCCGCAAGCCGGTCTTCAGCCTCGATTTCTCCGCGGAAGGCACTAAATCTTTAAATGACATTACCGTAGTGGACTCTACTACGCTTCTGGTTTCTGCAACGGACATAGGCGAGGTATACGCGGTTACACTGGGTAAGCACAAGCGTTACACCAGAATGCTTATAGAGATAAAAGGGGTAAACGGCCTTGCGTTCGACGCTGAACATTACAGGCTTTTTATCGTTAACTTTGTAGACGGCAAGGGCGCTCTTAGGGTTATTCCGTTTAAGCACGGCCCCGGAGAGTTGCAGAACCTTACAGGGCCGGTCGGCATGCTCGACGGCGTGGCACTTTTGCCCGGCGGCAGGGTGCTCTTTTCAGACTGGGTCAAGTTCGGTTCGCCCGGCAGGCTCTATCTGTTCGATATTCTATCCGGCAAGACAAAGAGTGTCGAGCTTAAAGAGGCCGTTAAAGGCCCTGCCGATTTTTACTACGATAAAGTAAGAAAGAAGATATGGATTCCGGCAATGGTCGAGGGCAGAGTGATGATTCAGAACTTTAAGTAGATGATTAAGAGCAGGCAAGAAGAGCTTGCTGCTTGGAATGGTTGTGGTAAAAGTTATTATTCAGGACTTTAAGTAGATGATTAAGAGGTTTTTTAATGACTAATGCAGAGATAATAGCTCTTACGCAGAACAATATAGTCGATACGTACACCCGTTTTCCCGTTGCCATAGTTAAGGGTAGGGGCACCCGTTTGTGGGACGCGAACGGACGCGAGTATCTCGATTTCGTCTCCGGCATAGCTGTGTGCAATACCGGGCATAACCACCCCAAGGTGGTGGCGGCAATTCAGGCGCAGGCCGAAAACCTGCTGCACGTGTCGAACCTTTACAACATCGAACCGCAGGCAAAACTCGGGGCCCTTTTAAACGCCAACTCTTTTGCGGACAGGGTCTTTTTCTGTAATTCGGGGTCCGAGGCGAACGAGGCGGCGATAAAGCTCTCTCGCAAGTACTTCAGTTCGCGCGGCGACGACCGTTTTCAGATAATCACAATGAAGAAGTCGTTTCATGGCCGTACCTTCGCAACGCTCTCCGCTACCGGTCAGCAGAAGGTGCAGGTCGGTTTCGAGCCGCTTTTAGAGACATTCGCCTACGCGCCGTTTAACGACATTAATGCCGTAGAGGCCCTGATTACCGACCGTACTGCGGCAATTCTAACCGAGCCGATACAGGGCGAGGGAGGGGTGAACCTGCCGGACGCCGACTACCTTAAGGGGCTTCGCAGGCTCTGTGACGAAAACGGACTGCTGCTTATCTTCGACGAGGTTCAGGTCGGGGCCGGGCGCACGGGCAAACTCTTCGCTTATGAAAATTACGGTGTAGAGCCCGACATTATGACGCTCGCCAAGGGGCTTGGCGGCGGGGTGGCTATAGGCGCAATGCTCGCTACCGAGCAGGTAGCCGCGGCCCTTACACCCGGTACGCACGGTTCTACCTTTGGCGGAAACCCGCTTGCCACCGCGGCGGCGTATGCAGCGGTTAAGGCTATTTTAGAAGAGGGCATGCTGGATAACTGTAAAAAGGTCGGCGCTTATCTTCACGACAGGCTTGGCGGCTTGCGGGAAAAGTACTCTTTTGTAAAAGAGGTGCGCGGCAAGGGGCTTATTTTAGGCGTAGAGATAGAAGTGCCTGCCGCCCCCATAGTAACCGGTTGTCTGGAAAGAGGGCTGCTGATATTGAGCGCCGGAGAGTTTGTTCTGCGTTTTCTTCCTGCGCTTATAGTAACGGAAGCGGAGGTCGATGAAATGATGGCCGTGCTTACCGCCGTACTCGACGAAGTGGAACAGGCCCGGGGTTAGAGTTTTTGCCTCCGCCCTTTCAAGTGTTACTTTTTAAGTCGCTTGCGGGTTTTTATTCGGGAAGAGTATGTCGATAGAAGAGGTGGATACAATAAACCTCGGTGGTGCGCGAAACCATATAAGAGACGCTTCACCCGGGCGTAACCGCCGTTACGCCGACGCCGTAGAGGCGGTTTTTAAAGAGCGGACGGGCGAAGAGCTTGACGGGGCTAAACTTATTTACGTACAAAATAAAAAAGAGCGGGTATATAGATGAACCTATTAAAAGTTTCCGATCTTACTAAAAACGATATCGGTGGGTTGCTGGAGCGGGCCGTAAGGCTAAAGGGCTTGCAGAAGAAGGGCGTGCCTCAGAGCTCGCTCTTGGGGCGTGTGCTAGGCCTTATCTTCGATAAATCCTCTACACGCACACGGGTCTCTTTTGAAACGGCGATGTTTCAGCTTGGAGGCAACACTATATTTATTTCCGGTAAAGACTCTCAGGTGGGCAGGGGCGAGCCTATTAGAGATACCGCGCGCGTAATGGCGCGGTATGTAGACGCCCTCGTTGTCCGTACCTTCGGGCATCCGGTAATCGAAGAGTACGCTAAGTACTCGGACGTGCCCGTTATAAACGGACTTACAGATAAAGACCATCCGTGCCAGGTGCTCTCCGATATACTCACTATTGTAGAGCGGCACGGTTCGACCGACGGCCTTCAGGTGGCGTGGGTCGGCGACGGAAACAATATGGCCAATTCGTGGATAGAGATGGCGGCGGTTTTAGGGTTTAACCTTAAGCTCGCCTGCCCCGCCGGTTACCTGCCGGACGAAACATTCCTGAAAGAGGCTAACGCGGCGACAGAGGCCAGCATAGAGGTCGTGGAGACGGTTGAGGAGGCCGCAGAACATGCGGATGTTCTCAATACCGACGTATGGGCCTCTATGGGGCAGGAGGCCGAGAGCGAAGAGAGAATAAAGGCCTTTGAAAAGTTTCAGATAAACTCGTCTGTTCTCTCGCTCGCCAATAAGGGGGCTATGGTAATGCATTGCCTTCCGGCGCATCGCGAAGAGGAGATAACGGAAGAGGTTCTCGAAGGCCCTAATTCGGTTGTCTGGGATCAGGCCGAAAACAGGCTTCATATGCAAAAGGCCATACTCGAAACCCTGCTCACCTGACGCGGGCGTACTTTCCGCAGCCGCTCGATGGGGCTGGTTTTTATGGTTGGGCCGGGTAATTCAGGTCTGCTGCCGGTCTTATTTAGGGCGTACTTTCCGTAGCCGTTTAACGGGCTACGGTTTGGAACCCGGAGCCACTTTTTTTAGGCAAACTCAGTGGAGTCTCCGGTACTATCTCCGGGCGTACTTTCCGCAGCCGCTTAAGTGGCGTGTTTCGGCAGGCTTTTTTTTAGAAGTGGAACTTAACAGGGAGAATTTCAGATGGGCAACAGCGTAAAGCGGACCGTGCTCGCTTATTCGGGCGGTCTCGACACATCGGTTATAATTCAATGGCTTAAAGAGACCTATAGCTCCGAGGTAGTGGCGTTTGTGGCCGATGTCGGTCAGGGCACCGAGATAAAGGGACTTAAAGAGAAGGCCATGAAGAGCGGCGCAAAGGAGATTTATATAGTAGACCTTAAAGAAGAGTTTGTTAAAGACTTCGTCTTTCCTATGCTTCGCGCGGGCGCGGTTTACGAGGGCTCCTACATGCTCGGCACCTCTATAGCGAGGCCGCTTATAGCCAAGGCGCAGATGGAGATAGCGCGAAAGGTCAAGGCCGACAGCGTCTCGCACGGCGCAACCGGCAAGGGCAACGACCAGATCCGTTTCGAGCTTACGTACTACGCTATGGACCCGCACATAAACGTAATAGCCCCGTGGCGCGAGTGGGACTTAAAGGGCAGGTCAGACCTTCTGCGTTACGCGAAGAAGCACAATATAGATGTGCCCGTTACAAAGAAGAAGCCGTACAGCATGGACAGAAACCTCTTTCATCTGAGCTTCGAGGGCGGGATTTTAGAAGACCCGTGGAAAGCGCCTAAAGAGGACATGTTCGTTATGACTCTCTCTCCGGAGAAGGCTCCGAACAGGCCGACCTATATAGAGGTAGAGTACCTCGCCGGCGACCCTGTTAAGATAAACGGTAAAAGTATGCCTCCGGCTGCGCTGCTTGAGCACCTGAACAAGGTCGGCGGTAAAAACGGCATAGGCAGAATAGATATAGTGGAGTCTCGTTACGTCGGCATGAAGTCGCGCGGGGTTTACGAAACGCCGGGCGGTACGATACTGCACATAGGCAGGCAGGCGGTAGAGTCGCTTACAATGGACAGAGACCTGATGCACCTTCGCGACGGCCTTATGCCCCGCTATGCGGAACTTATTTATAACGGTTACTGGTACGCCCCTGAGCGCAGGGCGATGCAGGCATTTATAGACGAGTCCGCCTCTGCTGTTACGGGCACGGCGCGCCTCAAGCTCTACAAGGGCAACGTAACGATAGTAGGCAGAAAGGCGCCTACCTCGCTCTACCGTCCCGACTTCGCAACGTTTGAGCAGGACGCTGTTTACGACCAGAAGGACGCTAACGGCTTTATCAAGGTAAACGCTCTCAGGCTTAAAATCGACGCTATGCTCGGTAAATCTAAGTTGTAGCGCACGCTCTGCTCCGGGGCCGTTTCCCGGTGGGATGATTTTTAACAGTCGGCGCTTTCCCAGAAGCTAATCTCAGGCTTTATATTTCGCTTTCGGGCCATTTTTCGGCGGGATGATTTTTAACAGGTGGTATTTTTTCCGAAGATAATGCTATATTTTTTTACCGCTTACGGGCCGTTTTTTGAGGTGACATTTTTTAACCGGTACACTTTTTTTCGGAGAGCTGTTTTGAGGTTTTTACGTTTTGCTTTTGAAGGTGTAGAGAGCCACGCTTATTTAGAGGGCGATACGGTTAGAGAGATAACCGCGTACCCTTTTGACGGGGCCGAGATAGAAGGGACGGGCCGTATTTTTCCGCTCGGCGATGTAAAGCTCTTAGCCCCTGTAGAGCCTTCCAAGATAGTAGCCATAGGGCTTAACTTCAAGGCGCACGCTGCGGAGTTCGACAAAGAGCTGCCGCGCGAGCCGATGCTCTTTTTAAAACCGCCCTCTGCCGTGATCGGTCCCGATGAAAAAATCGTCTATCCGTCGCACATGTCGTACAGGGTAGATTACGAGGCCGAGCTTGGTGTAGTAATAGGCGCCCGCGCGCATGAGGTCGGCGTAGAGGAGGCGGCAAAGTTTATTATGGGTTATACTTGTGTTAACGACGTAACGGCGCGCGACCTGCAAGGGCGCGACGTTCAGTATACCCGCGCAAAGTCTTTCGATACCTTTGCCCCGATCGGGCCGTGGATAGAGACGGACATAGACCCGCTGAACGTGCGTATAGAATCTTTTTTAAACGGCGAGCCGCGCCAGTCCGCCTCAAGTTCCGACATGATCTTCAACGTCTACGAGCTTGTAAGTTTTGTCTCTCAGGTTATGACGCTGCTGCCGGGCGATGTTATCGCCACGGGAACCCCTTCCGGCATCGGCAAGATGAAACCGGGTAATACTATAGAGGTTCGCATAGCGGGTATAGGCAGCTTGTTTAACAGCGTTGTGCCGCGACAACCGGTT
>JAJRYL010000293.1 GCA_024275855.1 Deltaproteobacteria bacterium | reverse complement strand
GGGTGACAGTTATAGTCATTGCGAGCAGAGCGCGGCAATCTAACTTTGCGTGCTAACAATTACATCTGATTGAGATTGCTTTGTCGCTAACACTCCTCGCAAAGACAATCCCGGTGGGCTGTGCCCACCATACAAACTCCTACGAAGAGCAATATCCAATAACCGGGTAGGTTGGGTTACGCTTCGCCAACCCAACGTCTTTTTATAAAAGATTCAACAGGTAAAATAGCCAGCTGCTTACTCGCCGAGTTACTTGTCCGGTCGGTTATTACCATCAAATGGATGTTGGGTTACGCTTCGCTAACCCAACCTACACAACCGAACGCACCCCATCCCATAACAAAAAAACGCGAAGTAACACACCACCCTGTTTGACTCACCTCTTTTGCCTACGGTATAATATTAACATCGTTAAAAACAAAAAGAGTGGGGGCACGGTATGGATATAAAAACCCTGACAGACTTCTTTATGTGGTGCACAATAATAGACGTAAGCCTGCTAACGCTCGCTATCCTTATCTTTATTCTCGCCCCAGATTTTGTATTCCGTTTACAGAGCAGGTGGTTTCCGATATCGAAAGAGAGCTTCAACGTGCTCAGCTACGCCTTTATCGGAACCTTTAAAATCTTTATTCTCGTCTTCAATATCGTGCCCTACGTTGCGTTGCTTATTATAGGGTAGTTCACAGGTTGGGTTAGCCGTGTAGGGTGACAGTTATGGGTCTTTGCGAGCGAAGCGCGACAATCTAACTTTGCGTGCTAACAACTACATCTGATTGAGATTGCTTTGTCGCTAACGCTCCTCGCAAAGACAGCCGTGTAGGGTGGGCACAGCCCACCAAAAAATGATACAATAAAAAGAACGGTGGGCAAAGCCCACCCTACAAAAATCAACACTAGACACCTGAATCGAGTTCGGGGTGACACTGCTGCGCAGGGCGACTCTTGCAAAAGCGTCGAGTCTTCGGTTAGCACCTTGCGGAAAAAAGAACTAAACAGGCTTTTATGTACCTGATTTACGCCGAAGCGCGGCAACCCTGCCATCACGCCTTTGCCGGTAAAACCGGATTGCTTTGTAGCTAACGCTCCTCGCAAAGACAATCCCCGCAGGCACCGCCTACCCTGCAAACTTTTACGATGGCATCATACCCCATTCATAACCCTCACCTCCTGTCTCTACTCTTCTGCCCTCATTTCAAAGAAACTGAAAAATCAATATCAGGTGACAAGGCTCTAATATACGCCCCGCGGTACCTGAAGTTTCAAAACCTGGAAGACCGTTTTTTTTTACAAAACAGAGCGGGCTCCAAATTACGAAACCAAGTGAAGCCGCTTGCACGTAAACCGGTATTTTTATGGCAGCAAACCTTTGGCCCGCTTCCAACAGACGCCTCTTTCATCGCCGGGCAGAAGTATGACCTTTTAACGGTTAAGTAAAAATGGTATATTTTAAGATTAACGGGCGGATAATCGAAACAGCACAGAAAGGCAGTTTTAAAATGGATACTAAAGACAGCAACGGAACCGCGCTAAACGACGGAGACTCCGTACAGGTGATAAAAGACCTTAAGGTAAAGGGTAGCTCCAAGTCGCTAAAAAGAGGAAAGGTCTTTAAAAACATAAGGCTGACAAACAAGAGCGAAGAGATAGAGTGCCGAGACGGAAAAACGACACTCGTTCTAAAGACCTGCTTTCTTAAAAAGGCCTGAGCGAAGGCCGCGCTATGGCCGGCAAAACGACAATGGCCGTTTACAGGCCGCTCTAACAGTAATATTTTTTACGTTTCGAGTTGGATAAAAAAAGTCCCGCCTTATCGTAATTACGATAAGGCGGGACTTCGCGTTATAAGAAGTACCATAAAAGAGCGAGAGGCTTATCTTAGCGCCGCGTCAACGCCCCTGTTCTTATTATCAGCCACTACCGCAAGCTCTCCGGCAAGACGTTTAAGCATCGAGTTTTTAGCTACCTCGAACTGCGCCCTGTCCGCCTTCGGTACGGTGCTGTTCGGTTTGGGCCTTATGCTGAGCGGGTTTATCAGTTTTCTGCCGCGCCTTACCTCGTAATGAAGATGCGGGCCGGTTGAAAGTCCGGTAGAGCCGACATAACCGATAACCTGCCCCTGCTCCACCCTCGTGCCCCGCCTTATACCCTTCTTTATACGTGAGAAGTGACCGTAAGCGGTAGTATAGCTGTTATTATGCTTTATGGTAACAAAGTTGCCGTAACCGCGCTTCCATCCGGCGAAGGTCACCCTGCCGCTTCCGGCGGACTCGACAGGCGTGCCGGTAGGCGCCGCGTAATCTATGCCGTGATGAGGGCGGTACCTTTTTAAAATCGGATGGTAGCGCCCCTTGGAAAAGTAGCTCGATATGCGGCGGTACCTTAGCGGCGACCTCAGCAGGGTTCTTCTAAGCGACTTGCCGTTTTCATCGTAGTAACCGACCCCTCCCTCGGAATCTTCAAAGTAGATAGCGGTAACGCGCTTGCCGTTGTTCATCATTTCTGCGCCGAGGATCTTACCGGTCTTCAGGTATTTACCCTCTACGAATATCTTTTCGTGAACGATACTGAAGGTATCGCCCTTTCTTATATCAGAGGCGAAGTCAACGTCCCACGCCAAAATGTCCGTAAGGTTCATTATGGTCTGCGGGTCGGTACCCGCCCTGACCGCCGCCTCGTAGAGCGAATTATTTATGACTCCCGACGCGGCCTGCACCTTGATCTCCCACGGCAACTCCCTTGTCGATACCGAGTACCCGATGGAATCCGGCGCGGAGCCTTCGTCCGAAACCGGCTCTTTTTTAATGGAAAGAAGATCGAACTCGCCTAACCGGTACTCAGCGCGTTCGAAGATTCCGTCTTTGGTAAAGACACGAAAGACCGTGCCCTTACGGAGCCTCGAAAGGTTGAAGAGCGGACGGGCCTTGCGGGCTATTCTATTTATATCGGTGCCGGAGACTTTAAAAAGCGACATTATGGAGTAGAAAGAGTCGTCCGCTGTAAGGCGAAAATCGAACCGCTTCGGGCCAAGCTCCTGTGCCTCTTCCGGCTTAGCGTTCTCATTAACAGAACTTTCTTCACGCGAGGCGGTCACAGGTTCGGAAACGGTAACTGAGAGTAGTTCCTCTTTACCTGTTACGGTTCCGGCTACAAGAAGCGTATCGGACGAAATGGACTTGTGCGAAAAGGCTGTCTGCGTAAGCGCGAAAAGAGTAGTCAACAATACGGCAACGCCTACCAGAACGGCAAGCACCACCGGTTTTGAAACTCCTGATCTCATTTTTCTGTTCGGTCTATTTTTCAAATCTTCAATTCCGTTAGCAATTTTCCTGATATAGTATTGTATCGTTGATGTTACGTCAAGAAACTTTTAACAGTATAACTCTTTGGAGAGAGCCCTTTCTGTTACCTTTATCACACCGTAGTGATATTAACTGAACATGCACTTCAGTACTTCTGCATAACTGCCGATATAATGTTAACCTCGCAGGTACACTTTCTCACCTGCTTAGACAGAGTAACGCGACAAAAAAAGGTGAGACTTTTAACGGTATAATTCAAGTAACGGTATAACTCAGGGCAGCAATGGACGACATGGAAAAAGAGACAAAACCGGCGGACCTGCCGCTTGAAAAGGCCGGCGCGCGAATACTTGTAGCCGACGACGACAGGCTCTTTCAGGCGCTCTTCAAAGACCTTATATCCCAAATGGGGCACACCGTGCTTATGGTCGATAACGGCATGGAACTGCTCGAAAAGGTAAAGGGGTTCGGCCCTGACATAATCATCAGCGACGTTGTTATGCCCGGCATAGACGGCTTCGAACTGACTCGAAGGTTAAAGGCCGACCCGTTGACCATGCATATTCCCGTGGTAATAATAACCTCTTTAACGGACCACGCGGCAAAGGTAAAGGGGCTTGAGAGCGGGGCGGACGAGCTTTTAAATAAACCGGTAGACGAAACGGAACTGAGCCTGAGGATAAAGAACCTTCTTAAGGTAAAACGGTTTGAAGACTACCTTATGGAGCACGGCAAACTGCTTACGAACGAAGTAGAGAGCAAGACCGTTCAACTCGAAAACGCCTTTGAAAAGATTCGCAACGGTTACATAGAGACGGTAACGCGCCTCACCCTCGCCGCCGAGTACAGGGACAAAGAGACCGGCAGCCATATTAAAAGAATCAGCCTCTGTTCGCAGCTGCTCGCAAGGTACTGCGGACTCGACGAGGCGCAGGTAGAGGCTATCTTCTTCGGCTCTCCTATGCACGACGTAGGTAAAATAGGCATTCCGGACTCGATACTCTTAAAACCGGGCAGGCATACGAAAGAAGAGTTCGAGATAATGAAGACGCACGCAGTTATAGGCGCCGACATACTGAGGGACGCCGAGAGCGAAATTTTAATTACCGCGAAAGAGATAGCGCTGAGCCACCACGAGGCATGGGACGGCAGCGGGTATCC
>JAJRYL010000023.1 GCA_024275855.1 Deltaproteobacteria bacterium | reverse complement strand
GTAAGCCCAAGGGCCTTCGCGCCCTCGATAGTGGCTCTGTGCCCATCGGGGCCGGAGGCGGCTGCCGCGAACTCACGGGTATGAACGGAAATATCCTTTTTTAAAGGCACGTTCGGATGAATGGAAGGCACCACCTGCGAGACGTTGCCTATATCCGAAGAGCCTAAATTCTTATCGGGTCTGTAATCGTCCTCCTTTAACCCTAACTCGCCAAGCGCCGCTATATAAACGGAAGCGAACTTATTGTTGATCTTCATCGGCGCGTTAGGCTCTCCAACCTCTTTCACTTCAAGCGAACAGCCTGTTGCGACGGCCGCGCCTTTTGCGCAATTTATAACCCTCTGCTTAAGCTCTTCTACCTCGCTCTTAACAGCGGCACGCACGTAAAACTCGGCGCTCGCGCTCTCAGGTATAATGTTGGCCGCCTTACCGCCGTCTGTAACAATACCGTGAATACGAACCTCGGAGGGTACCTGCTGGCGCAGGGCGTTTATGGAGTTAAAGGTCTGTATAACCCCGTCGAGCGCGTTTATGCCGTCTTGCGGGTGGGCCGAGGCATGGGCGGCTCTGCCGGTAAAAGTAAAACGGAGAACGCTAAGGCCGAGAAAATGTTTAGAGACCATTCTTCTTGACGAGCCATGCACCATCATAGCGGCATCGACAGAGTCGAAGATACCGGCCTCTACCATATCGGTCTTGCCGTGCCCCTGCTCTTCCGCCGGAGTGCCAAGCACCATAAGCGTACCTTTTCCGCCCGCTAAAAACTCTTAGTCCAATACAGAAGACAAAGCGCTTGCCGCGCCGACAGAGGCGGCGCCTACGATATTGTGGCCGCAGGCGTGGCCAAGCTCCGGCAGAGCGTCCATCTCGGCCAAAAGAGCTATTACGGGTGTCCCGCTGCCGACCGTCGCCCTGAACGCTGTCTGTAAGCCGGCAATGCCGGTCTCTACCTTGAAGCCGTGCTCAATTAAAAAAGCGACCATCTCGGCGGAGGTCTTAAACTCTTTGTAGGCCGGTTCAGGATTTTCGAAGATAAAGTCCCCAAGCCCTGTTACCCTGTCGCCAAGCCCCTCGATGGAGGTTAAAAAGCTCTTCTTCAACTCCGCCCGGTCACTTTGTTGACTCATATCGATCTCTTTCCGTTAAGACTTTGTTATATAAATATTTTATACACGCTCTCTTATACAAGACAGGTAGAGACAGTACCGCCTGTGCCTCTTTTTAACCACCTAATAGCAAGACAGCCTGTTTTATCAATCTTTACTATAACAGAAGTAGAGAAGGGCCGCACCGAACGGTGCGGCCCTTCTCTTATAGAACTATACTACAGGGCGATAACACCCGGTTTTGCGCAACTTCAACAACAGACCCCGGTTATTTCGCCCAAGAGCTGTCTCTTTACAGATACTCACTTGCCGCCCTTTATGTAACCGAGCTGATCGAGCTTAAGTATAATCTGCTCGGAGGCTTCGTCAGGCGTGCAGTCCGCGGTATCTATATAGATTTCAGGGTTCTCCGGCGCCTCGTACGGGTCGGAAATACCGGTGAACTCTTTAATTATACCCGCGCGCGCTTTTGCGTAAAGCCCCTTGCGGTCGCGCGACTCGCATACCTCAAGAGAGGTCGCTATGTGAACCTCCAAAAAACCTCCGGTAGGCTCAATAGCCGCCCTTACCTTGGCGCGTGTCTCCGAGTACGGAGCGATAGGAGCGCAGATAGCTATTCCGCCGTTTTTGGTTATCTCAGAGGCGACAAAACCGATACGCAGGATATTAAGGTCTCTGTGCTCTTTAGAGAAACCGAGCTCGCTCGAAAGGTTCTTTCTGACAATATCCCCGTCGAGAAGGGTAACCGCCCTGCCGCCTATCTCCATAAGTTTGGCCATAAGGGCGTTTGCTATCGTAGACTTGCCTGAACCCGAAAGCCCGGTAAAAAAGAGCGTAAAGCCCTGCTTGTTACGCGGCGGATACGTTCTTCTAAGCTCCTCAACAACATTCGAGTAGCTGAACCAGTCCGGAATATCGAGCCCCTCGGCAAGCCTTCTGCGAACTTCGGTACCGGAGATGTTCATAACGGTAAGCCCCTCGCCTACCTCGTCGGCGAGCATGTACTCGGCCTTCTCCTTTACGTAGACCATCATCTGGAACGGAACCATCTTTATTCCAAGCTCGTCGGTCAGTTTTTCCATAAGCTCCTGCGCGTCGTAAGGGCCGTAGAAGTCGTTACCGTTAGAGTCCTTGCCCGGGTCGGCGTGGTTTCTGCCGATTATGAAGTGTGTGCAGCCGTAGTTCTTTCTGATTATCGCGTGCCAAATAGCCTCGCGCGGGCCGCCCATACGCATAGCGAGCGGCAACAGGCTAAGGTCGGTCGAGTGCTCAGGGTACTGTTTTATCAGATGCTGGTAGCAGCGAATACGGGAGTAATGATCGACGTCTCCCGGTTTGGTCATGCCCACAACCGGCTGAATAAGCAAGTTTGCCTCTACCTGGCGCGCGGCGCGGAAGGTAATCTCCTGGTGCGCCCTGTGCATAGGGTTACGGGTCTGGAAGGCTACTATCTTTCTCCAGCCGAGTTTCTTGAACTTGTCTCTTAATTCCCTCGGGGTATTGCGAAGCTCCCTGAAGTCGTAATGGCGCGGAAGCTCAAGCACCTGCAACTTTCCGCCAAGATAGACGTTGTTGGCGTTATTGAAAAGGTAACTTACGCCCGGATGAACCGTATCTTCGGAACCGAAGATCTTTAAAGCCTCGTTGCTCTTGTCCGGCGTCCATTTGTCGCTTACCGTTAAAACGGCGAGTATAACGCCTTCCGGGTCTCTTAACGCTATCTCGGCGCCTTCCGATACCTTTTCGGCAAACTCTTCGGTAACGTCGAGGGTGATTGGCATCGTCCATATACTGTTGTTAGCGAGGCGCATATTATCGAGCACGCCGTCGTAGTCCGCGCGGCCCATAAAACCGTCGAGCGGAGAGAACGCGCCGCTAAGCAGCATCTCTATATCCCAGAGCTGCCGTTCGGTAAGGTCCCAACTCTCAAAGGCTAACGCCTTCTCTTTTAAGGCAACGGAATCGGCCTCGGACAGTATAAGTTCTTTCAGTTCTCCTCCATGCGGCTTATTCAATGATGACACTTTACGAATCCTCCTCGCTTACGGTATTATTTGTACGTTTAATAAAAGTTCGAATATAATAAAAGAGCAGAAGCATACTCTATTTTTCAGCTTGTAACCTCTGCAACCCTCTGCCGGAATCTTTAAACTCACCTGAAAAGATAGCCCGTCCACATACGCACTCTTTTGCCCCACTCCGGTTACACTTTAACCGAGCGCCTCTTTCCACGGAAAAGAGGGCGCGCCTGCGACCATAAACTGCGGGTTGTGCAGATCCTCTTTATTGTACTTGAGCGGCCTGCCCTTCAGGTCGGTAATCGCGCCTCCGGCGGCCTGCACAACAGCGTCCGCGGCTCCGGTGTCCCACTCCATAGTAGGGCCGAGGCGGGGGTAGAGGTGCGCGGAACCTTCAGCCACAAGACAGATCTTCAAAGAGCTTCCCATGCTTATAAGCTCCACCTCTTCGCCCTCTTCCTTAACGCTCTCTACTTTGGCTAAAAACTTTTCGAGCTTCTCGCCCC
>JAJRYL010000022.1 GCA_024275855.1 Deltaproteobacteria bacterium | reverse complement strand
TAATAGCAGTATGTACTTTACTGAAGGGCTTGGGTGGAGTAGTTTAATTCGGATCGGTAGGTCCGTTATCGAACCCTGGTGAGTTTTTGATATAAACGGAGAGATTTTTTCCTGAATGCCGTTTTCAGCGCACTGTTGTCGCCAAGCATGGTGGATACGGTAACAAAGCGGTAACCCTTGTCTCTAAGCTGGTCGAGCATGCTTCCAAGCACGGCTGAGGCCCGGTCGTCTTTTCTCTGAGTGCCGAGGTGCATAAGAATTATTCCCCCGCCCGCTCCTCCGGTCTTTTCTCCGAAACCGACTACGCGTTTGAGTATATCCTCTTTTGTTCGGTAGAGGTGGGAGGTAGGTTCGGCTACCCAGTCGAGCGTGTCGAGGCTCTCTCTGGTCTCGCGCTCGTAAGTCCACCCTATATGGAGGTAACCGAGTTCAAAGGCCCATGCCCGTATCTCTTTGTTTACCTCGCCGTACGGGGCGCGCCATAAAGGCGCCATGCTGGCCCCTGTAATGGTTGTAAAGATTTTTTCAGCCCGGAGCAGCTCATTTTTAAGTGCCGACCTCTTGACGGTGTCGAGCGTATTGTGCCTGTAGGTTGTGGCGTAGTCCGTAAGGTGAGGGTGCGTGGCCGTATGGTTGCCTACCTCGTGGCCGTCTTCTACTATGCGCCTGGTTATATCCGGGTGCAGCGACATAAAAGTGCCGGTGAGGAAAATTGTTGTCTTAATGCCCCGCTTTTTAAGTTCGTCGAGTATTACCGCAGCCTCGTTGGCCGAGTAACCGCCGTCCAGCGTTATGGCGAGCATTTTACTCCCCGCATAACCCCTTGTTATATCGGCGGGTGTGTTAAGCGGAGTCGGCGCGCGGCTCCATGCCGAGTCTCCGCGCGGACTTAGCGCGCCCCCGTTCGGTTCGTATAGAGGCGGGCTGTTTTCAAAGTCCTGGGCGTGTTCGGTTGAGGCCGTAATTGAGGTGTCCGGTCTTTGGCCTGTTGCTTGTTCTTTACCTCTGTCCGTTCCGGCATCATGATGGATAGAAGCGGTAACATAAGGTTCGGAAGCCTTTAAGTGGTTCTGTCCGCTATTATTGTACAGCTCTGTATCAGTCACGACAGCTACAGGACTTTCGTAGCCCGTATGTTCCACTCCGGCGTTTAACCGGCCATGAATAAAGGGAATGTAGAGGAAAAAGAGCAGAAGTACGGAGACAGTGAAGATGGTTGTGAGGTTGCGGGTAAGCCTCTTTACTCTTCGTTTAGAGGTGTGTATGAACTCGTTAAAGCGGTTCTTGGGGCTTTTCGATCCATGTAGGGTCATCACGGTAACCAATCTGCTTCGAGTTCAATAAAATCAGAGTGTACTTTATCATTATTACCTGTTCGGGTCAATATAGATAGCGGTATAGAACAAGGAGAAAACTGTTGAAATCGGGTGCTCTCTGTAATACTATGTTTTTATACGATTTTAAACGAAATCCGGAGGGAAAAATGGCAGCCATCAAGAAACCGAGTGTCTTTCAGAGGATTCTAATACCCATAGATTTTAGCCCTACAAGCGAAGAGGCGGCCGCTTACGGCGTTATGATGGCGAAAGCCCACAAGGCTAAGCTTCATATTCTTCATGTTGTAGACGTTAGCGAAGACGCGGCCGGGTTTTACGTACCCCACCTGTCGTACGACAAGTTCGACAAAGAGATGGTTGTCGGAGCTACCGTAATGCTTAAAAAGTTTTGCACAAAGGCGTGTAAAGGTTTTAAAAACTTCGACTCCGAGGTACTGAGCGGCATTCCCTACAAGGCTATTTTAAAGGCCGCTAAGGGCAATGAGTCAGACCTTATTATTATGGGAGCGCTCGGCAGGGGGCGGCTCGACAAGCTGCTCTTCGGCTCCACAACAGAGCGGGTTATGAGAAAGTCCAAGTGTCCGGTTCTTATCGTGCATCCAGCTCCTTGACTCGTTCCTCCTATACAGGTTTAAGGCTATGTTCGGAATAGGCATAACCGAGTTCATGCTTATAATGATCGTGGCTCTTCTGGTCGTAGGCCCGGATAAGCTTCCGGGTATCGCTCGCTCGCTGGCCAAGACCTATAACGAGCTTAGAAGAGCCGGTAACGAAATAAAAAAGAGCGTAAGGGAGTTGAACCTCGATAGTGCCGAAGATTTTATAAGAGGCACTGTCGATAAAGTCGTGCCGTCAACGCCGGAGACCGATCTGCCGGGCAAGGGCAGCGGCGCTGTTTCATCCCGTAATGTCTCCCTTAACGAAAAGGCCGAAGAAGGTTCGTCTGCCGACGGAACCAAAGAGGCGGCTGACGGGGCAGAGCAGGTAGACGCAAGAGCCGACTCTTCGGAGCCGGCCGCGGCGCCGCTTGCAGGGCGGCAGAAAGAGACCACTTCTAAAAAGTCCGTATCTCAAAAGACAGCCTCAAAAAAAACCACTTCAAAAAAGAGCGTAAAAGCTAAGGATGAACCGGTAATAGAGCCTGTGGACTTTAAAGGCCCCGCAAGGGCGTCTAAGCCTTCTCCCTGTTCAGAAACAGCGGTAGCGTCCACAACCGGTTCAATAGAGCCGGTTGCAACATCTGTTGAACTCTCTCTCGAATCTAACGACAAAGAGAGCGCAGGGGCCGTAAAGCGCGGAACAAAGGCGGCTCCGGCGGTTAAGGCCGCCGCTCCAGGTAAAGCTAAACGGGGTCTCAAAAAAACCGCTTCCACTTCTACAAAAAAGGGCGGCGCTAAAAAGCGTACGGTTAAAGCCATAGGTTCTGCCAAAGAGAAGGCGGACACCTGATGGCCGACGAGAAAAGTTTCAATACCGAGAGCCTGACCGGGCACCTTAAAGAACTCAGGAAGCGGCTTATAATTTCTATTGCCGCCGCTGTAATAGGTTTCGCCCTCTCCTACACGTTCTCCGAACAGCTCTACAATATCTTAACCGCGCCTCTTATCGCGCAGCTTCCCGAAGGTTCCGAGTTTTTAGCGTTTACCAATATCGTAGAGCCGTTCTTTATCTACCTTAAGGTCGGTCTTTTAGGCGCTATAGTTATAGCGAGCCCTGTTATTCTTCACCAGATATGGGGTTTCGCCGCGCCCGGCCTTGTCGCAAAAGAGAAGCGCTGGTTTTTGCTTATTGTCGCCGCCTCTACCGTGCTCTTCCTTTCCTGTATTCTGTTCGCCTACTTTGTCGTCTTTCCTTTCGGTTTCAAGTTCTTAATGGGCTACGCCACCGACGACTTAAGGCCGTTTCTCTCTATGCAGAAGTACTTTACGCTCGTTACTCGGTTGCTGTTAGCCTTTGGCGTGGTCTACCAGTTGCCCTTAGGTATGCTGGTCGTAGCCCGGCTCGGAATAGTTAGCGCCGCGAAGATGATTTCGTGGTGGCGCTACTCTATCGTTATTATTTTTCTTGTTTCGGCTATTGTTACTCCTACGCCCGATATCTTCAATCAACTTTTAATGGCGGGGCCGCTTATCGTGCTTTACGCCTTGGGCGTGCTTCTTGCGCATTTCTTCGGTAAAGATAGGATAACCGCAAGGTCGGGTGAAGGTGACGGAACTGACGACGACGATTGAAAGAGGTAGGTGACTCTTTTTGTTGGAAGCGGGGCCGCCGGACGATGTGCTGTTATATGTCTGTCGAGAATGGGAAAAACGAGCTTTACCCCGCGCTGTTTGCTCTTTTCGGCAGTGCCGTTTCTAAAGACCGGTAACGGAAAGTTGTGCGGCATAAGACCGGAGAGACCGGACAGGGTAATAAAGAGAGCGGGACAGAACGGAAAGTAAAAAAAAGAGCCGACAGGAATTTTCCCTGTCGGCTCTTTTTTTAATGCTCTTTTTTATAAACCGGTTTACTGCGGTGTACCGTTATACATCTGCCAATAGGGTGGGGTACGGTTTCGCCCCCTTATCCGCACCTATTCCGGTTTGCTTGCTGCCGCGGCAGCGGCCGTTGCCTCTTTATCTTTTTTCGACGGGTAGACCTGGGTGATGTTGGAGGCCTGAACCCCTTTTTCACCCTGTGTAAGCTCGAACTCGAAGATCATCTCCCTGCTTGGCAGGTGGTTGATTTCGGTCGATTCGTGGAAGTTGGACTCGTGGACAAATGCCGTACCGTACGGAGAGTCGCTTCTGCGGGTATCCGTTACCCAGAGGCCGGGGCCTATTTTTGCGAGGTAACGCATAAAACCGAAGCTCTTTGACTGGTTGTAGGTGTAGCAGATTCCGCGCACCCTCGAACCGATCTCTCCCCAGTGCTTCTTCTCGTCGCTTCCGTCTATCGGCAGCAGGTTGGGTATAAGGTAGCCGGACATAAAGAGGTCGGCCTCGCGCTTAAGTAGCGAAGAGACGTTTTGAAAGGCGGCTACCTCGACCCTGCAGCCCTTGTTCTGCAACGCGCTTATCACCTGTGTAAAGTCTCCGTCTCCTGTGGCCATAACGACCTTTTCGAGCTTTTCGGACTGCAACAGCGCGTCTACCGCCATGTCGAGGTCCGAGTTGGCCTTGCCGAAACGGTTGCCCGCCTCGTCAACGTACCAGGCGACGGTCTTTTCAATAACCTTGTAACCGTAGTCTCTTAGCGTTGAGTGGAAGTTGAAGGTGCGCATGCGGTAATCGAGGTCTGTCTTTGCCCTGTCTTCGTCGTAGACTACGTAGGCGTTGAGCCTGACCGGTTCGCCGGACTCGCGGCATGCGAAGTCGCGAAGCACGTCGAAACGCATACCGTAACCGCCGTTGCGGGTAATATTAGCAACATCTACATACAGGCCGACTCTTTGCGATTTTTGTTTTGGCATTTTTTTAATAATTAGCGGTACTCTTAACTTTTAACGACCGCATATCCTCTTTACAGGTTTATGGAGCTTTTAATAGTAAAAGGTTCTGCCGCTTTCCGGTATCGCTTTACTTTAAACGGCGTCTCTGTTTGAAAGTGGCCAAACCGCACAAAACGCCAAGCGATAACGCAGAGCAGACGGTGCAGGTATACACGTTACAACCGGTACGTACCGCACCGGGTAAAAGAGCTACGCTCCGTTATATATCGCACCCGGTATAGTTCGGCACTCTTTAATAAAACATTACCTTAAAAAGATCATATGTCAAGATTCGAGACCTCAAGGGCGTGTGTTTCGAGAAAATTCCGGCGCGGCTCAACGTTGTCGCCCATCAGCCGGGTAAAGATATCGTCCGCCTCAACGGCGTCCTCTATCTTTACCTGCTTTAATACCCTCGATTCGGGGTCCATTGTCGTCTCCCACAGCTGGTTCGGGTTCATCTCTCCAAGTCCTTTGTACCTCTGGATGTTCAGCCCCTTTTTACCGGCCTTCAGCACATGCTCTAAAAGTCCGCTGTACGAGGGAAGGGTTATGGTGTTATCGCCGCTCTTTAGTGTAAAGGGCGCGCGCCCAATGGAAATAATCTCTTTAACGGTAGAGGTCAGCAGAAGAAAGTCGGCGCCGGTCATAAAGGCCGTGTCGAAGAGGGTGCTAATGTCGAGCCCGTCCCTTTTCGTATGAAAAAGCACGTTGCCGCAGTTGTGTTCAGGGTCTTCTGTTATCTCAAAACTTATAGGCACGGGGCCGGTTTCGGCGCTCTTGAGTTTCGTCTCTATATGGTCTGTCAGCTCCTTCAGTTTACCGGGGTCTTTAAGCGTGGCTAAGCCGTTCGTACTGTTTGTGTTCATATAAAAGGCCGCGGCGCCGATTATAGCGGGGTCTTTGCCCCTGCCCGCAAGCCTTTTCAGGCTGGACTCGAAAGAGGATATCTTTTTCAGGAGCGTTATCAGCCTCTCGCCCGGCATAGGATGTTTCGCGTTATCGGCCGTTACGGAAATGGAGTCTACCGCGCCTTCGAAGACAAATGTCTCAAGGGCCGCTTCGTCTTTGAGGTACCGCTCTCTTTTGCCCTTCTTTACCTTGAAGAGCGGCGGCTCGGCAATGTAGAGGTGGCCGTTCTCCGCAAGCACCTTCATCTGGCGGTAGAAGAAGGTTAAGAGCAGCGTGCGTATGTGCGAGCCGTCTACGTCGGCGTCGGTCATTATTATTATTCTGTGGTATCTAAGTTTTTCCGGCTTAAAGTCTTCGGTGCCGATACCGCAGCCGAGCGCCATTATCATGGTGCGTATCTCTTCGTTAGCGAGTATCTTGTCGAACCGGGCCTTCTCCACGTTTAGAATTTTACCTTTTAGCGGAAGTATGGCCTGGTACTTTCTGTCGCGCCCCTGCTTGGCGCTGCCCCCGGCGCTGTCTCCCTCGACTATGAAAATCTCGGAGAGTTCGGGGTTGGTCTCCTGGCAGTCGGCAAGTTTTCCGGGAAGGGAAGAGGAGTCGAGCGCGCCTTTGCGCCGTATTATGTCGCGCGCCCTGCGTGCCGCCTCGCGCGCCCGCGCGCCTTCTACCGCCTTCTTTATAATCTTCTTCGCTACCGCAGGGTTCTCTTCGAAGAAGGTGCCGAGCTTGTCGTTTATTATGCTCTTTACATAACCCTCTACCTCTGAGTTGCCAAGTTTAGTCTTGGTCTGTCCCTCGAACTGCGGGTTCGGTATCTTTACCGATATTACGGCGGTCATGCCTTCGCGCACGTCGTCGCCCTGCAAAGACTCTTTCATATCCTTGGTAAGCCCCTTGGAGGCGGCGTAGGCGTTTACGGTACGGGTAAGCGCGCTTTTAAAGCCGATCATGTGCGTACCGCCCTCGGTAGTATTTATATTGTTGGCGTACGAGTACGTGGTTTCGTTGTACGCGTCGGACCACTGCATTGCTATCTCGGTCTGCACGCCCTCTTTTTCACCCATAAAGTGGATTACCTTGGGGTGAATCGCGTTTTTAGATTTATTGAGGTGCTCTACAAAACTGACAATGCCTCCGGCGTAACAGAAGTCGTGCGACTTGCCTGTTCTTTCGTCGGTTATATTAATCTTTATTCCGGCGTTTAAGAAAGAGAGTTCGCGCAGACGGGCGCTGAGCGTGTCGAAACTGAAGTCTATCGACTCGAAGATAGTGCCGTCGGGTTTGAAGGTGACGGTGGTGCCAGTTTTTTTGGTCTTGCCGACGGTCTTTAAATCGCAGGCCTTTACGCCCTTTTTGTACGACTGCTGGTAGACCTCGCCGTCTCTGCGTATTTCGACCTCAAGCCAGTCCGACAAGAAGTTGACAACCGTTACGCCGACCCCGTGAAGCCCGCCGGAGACCTTGTAGGCTTTGTTCTCGAACTTTCCTCCGGCATGCAACTCCGTAAGGACAACCTCAACGGAAGGTTTTTTCTTTTCAGGGTGCTCCTTTACGGGAATTCCGCGCCCGTCGTCAACAACCGTAACCGAGTTGTCGGTATGCACGGTTACCTCTACGTGCGTGCAGTACCCGGCGAGAGACTCGTCTATGGCGTTATCTACGACTTCGTACACAAGGTGGTGCAGCCCCATAAACCCGGTAGAACCGATATACATGGCGGGTCGTTTTCGAACGGCTTCGAGACCTTCGAGAACCTTAATGGATTTTTCGTCGTAAATTGCCTGCGGCTCATTATCGGTGTTCGGCATCTATTCTCTCAATCTTTTCTTATTGTCAGTGGTTAGCGTTAAACGGCGGGTCGCAAGGTTGCGTATAATATAAGCGGTTTCTTATATTTTCCAAGAGTATTCAGTGTGCCGGAGTATCTATTGTTTACGGTAGTAATAGTTGTAAATATTAACATACGGCCCGCCTGAAAGCTATAAAAAAAGCGCCTTGAGAGGAGCTTTTTTTGCAGAGAGAGCCGCTTGCAACTATCTGTATTTAATAGGTTTATTCTGGTGCCGCCGAGTCAGGCAAGTGCCCCGGCAAGAGCGCCCGGATATTGATCTTTATTTGGCGCGAATACGGTAGCCCGGTCGCTTCTTCGCTGCTCTTTTTCAGGCGGTAAAACTGTTAAGGGAGAGGTGAGGGGTAGGGGCCGCTGCAAACGGTTTTTTACCTTTAAAACATGGCGGAAAGTTCCGTTGTCCGCCATGTTGGCGGCACGGTCCTGCGGCGCTGCCCCGTTCAGTCGTCTTTCTCTTCGTCAAGGGCCTTGGAGATAAGATTTATCCCTAAGGGGACTACAAGCACCACTGCTGCCAACAGGTACATCTTCAGTTTTCCGGAGCCGCTGTAACCCCATTTTTCAGTCGAGAGTATTATGTAGAAGAAAAAACCCATGGCAGGCATGGCGGAGATGAACGCTATTATTCTGAAGAGTTTAGACAAGATCCACCTCTTATTATCGAGCCTGTTTTTTACCGTTTATAAGCGGAGCGGCGCTACTACTGTTGCGGCCTGCGCAAAGAGAGTAAAGTATACCACGTCTTTTGCGCTGTCAAGAGCTTCTTTTGTTTAGTCGTTAAAAGACCGGACTTCTGTCTGGTGATGCACAGGCTGTCCGTAGGACTTAAGGCCGAAGGGTTGTAGTCGTAAAGATACCCCCGGCTCCTGTCGGTGGAGATTCACTGCGGATGTAAGAGATACTGG
>JAJRYL010000021.1 GCA_024275855.1 Deltaproteobacteria bacterium | reverse complement strand
TTGTAACTCAGAGCACATTTTCCACGGTACCGATACTGTATGCTGTTAACTGTAAAGACCTTTACTCAGGAGATAATAAAAATGAAGCTGTATGGAATAAAGCTCTTTTTTGCCCTTTTTATCGTTTCTCTTCTTTCTCTCTCTTTTGGTATTCCAAACGTGTCCGCTTTTGGAAAGCAAGGTTGCTCAGGCGAGTGTACGGATTGTCACACCCTGACCAAAAAGGAGGCTGCCGGGCTTCTCCATACTGAAAAGTACAGGGCGGTTGTAAAAGAGGTTAAGCTAAGCAGCGTTAAAGGGCTGTGGGAGGTACACGTTGAGCAGGGAGACAAGAAACTCGTCCTCTATATAGACTTTGCGAAGCAGAACCTGGTTGAAGGAAGGTTTACACCGCTTGAAAAAATCGGTAAGGGGCCTGATCTGAAGATAATAGACCGGTCTTTAATACCGCTCGACCGCGCGATACTCTTTGGCTCGAAGACGGCGAAGCATAAGGTAATCGTTTTTGACGACCCTGACTGCACGTACTGTAAAAAACTGCATCCTGAGATAAAAAAGATTATAAAGAGCCGTAAAGATATAGCCTTTTATATCAAGCTCTACCCGCTTCCGTCACATCCTGAGGCGTACGGCAAGGCTACAGCTATTGTCTGCGCCGGTTCCGGCAGTATGCTCGAAGACGCCTTTAACGGCAAGACCTTGCCTGAGCCGAAGTGCGAAACAGATGAGATTGATAACAACCTGAAGCTCGGTAAAAAGCTTGGAATCGGCGGAACGCCGGCGATAATTCTGCCCGACGGCAGGCTTCTGCCGGGTTATACTCCTGCCAGGGTGTTGATTGACCTGATAGATACTCCGGAGGGCTCTTCGAAGAAATCCGCCAAATAATATTCAACCTCTACCTGCCGATAACCGATACTGTATATATAACCGGGGAACGGTTCTGTTTTGTAGCGGCTTCTGTCTTTAGTCCGCTACGGTACCCTCTGTTTTTTCGATTTTTTATGGAGCCAGCGGGGGGAGTCGAACCCCCGACCTACTGATTACGAATCAGTTACTCTACCGACTGAGCTACGCTGGCGTTTGGATCTGTATAGAGATGAGTTGGTGCGGCGGCAGCGGAAAACTGCATCTAAAAATTTAAGCTCTATAGCCTTATTTGTCAAGGTATTACTTCTTTATTGTCCGCTTATTACCGCTATTTACGTTATTAAGGTACTTTCTGTCTTATTCGGCTGAGCGACGGGAATAAAAAAAAGAGGAATATGAGCGATTACGGTCCAATAAACGGTTCCATAAAGAACAGAATACTGGTTGTAGACGATAGCCCCACAAGCAGCGCAATGATGGAAGAGGCGCTCTCCGGCGCGGGTTACGCAACGCGTACGGTTTTAACCGGCCTTGAGGCAATCGAAATCGTAAAGGAGTGGACACCTTCGGTAATACTTCTCGACCTTGTTATGCCGGGTTTAGGCGGCATGGAGGTCTGCAAGGCGGTGCGCAGCTTAACTCTGCCGCGCCGCCCTTCTATTATAATAGTAAGCGGCGAGAGCAGTAAAGAGACCATTGTGGACGCTCTTTCCAACGGCGCGGACGACTTTGTGATAAAACCGTTTAACGAGTCAGAACTGCTCGCGCGCATACTGTCCCAGCTTCGTATAAGCGACTTCTACCGCGAGGTAGAGGAGGATAACAACAGCCTTGAGACTATACTCGACATTACCAACGCCATTACAGCTACGTTAGACCCCGATGAGGTGTTAAGTATAATAGTAAAAAGGGTTGCGCGGGTTATGAGCGCGGACCGTTGCTCTATAGTGCTGGTATCGAAGGACCGCAATAAGGGTTACATACTTGCCGCGCACGACAACCCCGATGTTCATGACAAGAAGGTAGATCTTGATAAGTATCCGGAAATTACCGAGGCTATAGATAAAAAGCATTCTATAGTGCTTGAAGATATGCTTAACCACCCGCTTATGTCGAAGGTTAAGGAGAGCATAACCGGCCTTAAAGAGATGAGCCTGCTTATAGTGCCGATAGTAATTGAAGACGTAGTGCTTGGCACGCTCTTTTTAAGAACAAAGCGCAAGGAGAGCGGTTTTACCAAGAAAGAGATCGAATTCTGCCAGGTTGTGGCAAACTCCTCTTTCCATTCTATAAGAAATGCCAGGCTTTTCGCACAGGTTATTCGCGAGAAGGAAGAGCTTGCAGAGCTTGCCATTACAGACCAGCTGACCTCTCTTTATAACCATAACTACTTCTACACAAGGCTTACCGAAGAGCTGGACATGGCCGGCAGGTATGAAACAGCCACAGCGCTTTTGATGATGGATATAGACGATTTTAAACAGGTCAACGACCTTCACGGTCACAGGGTCGGGGATAATGTGCTCAGGGATGTTTCGGCGCGTATAAAGGCGAGTATTAGAAAAACCGATATTTTGGCACGTTACGGCGGTGAAGAGTTTGCGATAATACTGCCCCATACCACCCTCAAAGGCGGTATGGAAGAGGCTGAAAGGTTAAGAGAGATAATTAAAAGCCATTGTTACGCCGGATTAAAGGCCGGAGAGATAACAATGAGTTTCGGTGTCGCGTCTTGCGACAAGACAACCGGTAAGATAAACGCAGGTGAGTTTGTTAACGAGGCAGATAATGCCCTGTACAAGGCAAAACATTCCGGCAAAAACTGCATACAGTGCAAAAATCCGCCTTCGGAGTTTAGTTGATTAAGCGCAGGCCGCAGAGTTTTTAAATCACTTCTACTATATAATCGTCTATATTAGCCGCAATAATCAATCTCATATCGCTAACCGCAGGTTAGCAGCTTCGTTGTTCTATTAAAGCGCAGACCCCGAAGCCTGATTAAATACTTACTCTTTTCCATAGCTCCCGAAGTTTCGGTCTCCGTAAAAATAGACGGGCCTCACAGCGTTCGCTGTTTTACTTTAGCGCGAACCGCCTGACAAGTTGCGGCCCTTTATGCCGTCTCTTCATCGCCGAGCTTAATAGCGCACAGCGTTCGCTGTTTTAATTTAGCGCGTATCTCCTGACAAGTTGCGACCCTTTATGCCATCTCTTCATCGCCGATCTTAATAGCGCACAGCGATCCGCTGTTTTACTTTAGCGCGAACCGCCTGACAAGTTGCGGCCCTTTATGCCGTCTCTTTATCACCGATCTTAATAGCGCACAACTTCGTTGTTTTAATTTAGCGCGAACCGCCTGACAAGTTTCGGCCCTTTATGCCATCTCTTCATCGCCGATCTTAATAGCGCACAGCGATCCACACATGGTACAGACATCGGCATCTTCGGGCGGGCTCTCGGCCCTTATGCGCCCCGACCTTACAGGGTCTATAGAGAGCTTTATCTGCTTATCCCAATCAAGGGCCTTGCGCGCGCGAGAGAGCTCTATATCTTTTTCCATAGCCCCTTTTACCTTCTTGCCGATGTCTCCGGCGTGCGCCGCGATACGGGCGGCTATTACGCCTTCTCGAACGTCTTCGGGGGTCGGTAGGCGCAGGTGCTCGCTCGGTGTTACGTAACAGAGAAAGTCGGCTCCGGCCTTTGCGGCAATCGCTCCGCCGATAGCTGAGGTAATGTGGTCGTAACCGGGCGCTATGTCGGTAACGAGCGGGCCGAGCACGTAAAAGGGCGCTCCGTTGCAGAGCCGTTTTTGAAGCAGTATATTCGCCTCTATCTGGTCTATCGGAACGTGCCCCGGCCCCTCGACCATTACCTGCACCCCGGCGTCGCGCGCCCGCTTTGTAAGTTCGCCAAGGATTATAAGCTCCTGTACCTGCCCTTTGTCGGTAGCGTCGGCAATACAGCCGGGGCGAAGCCCGTCACCGAGGCTTAAAATAACATCGTACTTTTTGGCTATAGCCACCATTCTGTCGAACTGCTCAAAAAGCGGGTTCTCTTTTTTCTGAAACTTCATCCACTCCGCCGTAAGCGCGCCTCCCCTGCTGACAACGCCCATAATACGCCCCTCGTTCTTTATCCTCTCAAGGGAGCTTAACGTTACGCCTGAGTGAACCGTCATAAAGTCAACGCCGTCTTCGGCCTGCTTTTCGATAACGTCAAAAATCTCTTCGGCGGTCAGCTCTACGAAACTCTTGCCGCTTTTTTTCGCCTCCAGCGCCGCCTGATAGATAGGTACCGTGCCTATCGGCACGGTAGAGACCTTCATAATCTCTTTTCTTATAGCGTCTACGTCGCCTCCGGTAGAGAGATCCATTACGGCGTCGGCTCCGGCATCGAGCGCGGCTTGTAATTTCTCTATCTCTTCGTCCGGCGAGATATGGTCCATAGACGAACCGATATTGGCGTTTACTTTAGTCTTTAAACCTGCGCCAACGGCAAGTGGCTCGATGGCGCGGTGCAATTTGTTGCGAATAACAACAACGGTACCGGCCTCTACCGCGGCGCGAATAAACTCCGGTTCTACGCCCTCGAACTTTGCGGTCGTTATCATCTCTTGCGTTATCTCGCCTTTACGGGCAAAGTCAAGCTGTGTCATGCTCTCTCTCCTCTACTGTTATTGTCATACTCCAAGAGTATCGAATTAATAAGGTAACCGTTGCGTTTATGTCAAGCCTTGCGGACTGTTTAAAAGCCCGGTATATTTAAAGCAACCTCATTATCTGTTCCGTTGCCTTCTGTGTGTCGTGTCTGCTCAGTATAGCGGAGATCAGGCCTATACCGGCGGCACCGGCCTCAAGCACCTCTTCTACCTGCGCCGGGCCTATTCCGCCGAGTCCGAAGAGCGGGATATTTACTTGCTTTGCCGCCTCTTCGAGCCTTTTTATACCGACCGGCTCTCCGTAACGCGCCTTCGACTTCGTAAAGTAAACAGGGCCGAAGGTTATAAAATCAGCGCCCTCTTTCTGCGCTTTTTTGGCCTCTTCAATAGAGTGCGTTGATAGACCTATAAGCGCACCTGCGTCAAGCGCCTCGCGAGCGGCGTTAACGCATAAGCCCGCTTGCGGAAGATGCACGCCGTCCGCCCCGCACTTTAGGGCAACCTCTATACTGTTATTTATTATCAGCCCCGCTCTGTAAGCCGAAGTAAGTTCGCGCAGTTTTAAAGCTACCGTAAGTAACTCCGCCTCCGTTAGCGACTTTTCTCTAAGTTGAACAAGCCT
Source organism: Deltaproteobacteria bacterium (assembly GCA_024275855.1). Lineage (GTDB taxonomy): Bacteria > Desulfobacterota > GWC2-55-46 > GWC2-55-46 > JADFVP01 > JADFVP01. Next base: position 2,426 of record JAJRYL010000021.1, on the reverse strand, counting down.
TACCCCGCCCCTTAGCGCGCCCTCTGTCCTTTTTAACAGGTTGGCAGTGGTGTCGCTGCCAGGCAGTTGCCCGTCGGTAATAAGGTAGAGCCAGGCTCCGGGCTTACAGTTGAGCGCGCGGCCTTTTTGCTCCGGGCGGAACCGGTTAAGCCTGCTTGGGAGCCGCATCTATTTACGACTGCCTTTGTTGCTTAGAAGAGGGGTTATTGCGCTGTCTTCCGTGGCTGTCCACATTTTTTTTCCGATAATAATAGAGCCCGCTATAAGTACTATAATAATACTTACTACCTGCGCGATCCTCAGCGGGCCGAGCATTAAACTGTCGGCCCTGAAGTGCTCTACCACAAACCTGCCCGCCGAGTATAGGAGTATGTACGTTGCGAAGATAAAACCGTTTTTGTGTTTACGCTCTTTCAGTACAAACCAGAGAAGCGAAAATATCAAGAAGTTCAAGACCATTTCGTAGAGCATGGTCGGGTGCAGCGGTATGCCCGGAAACTCGGCGCCGGCTATCGAGGTCGGCGGGAATATTATGCCCCACGCGGCGTCCGTCGGTCTGCCGTGCGCGTCTCCGTTCATAAAATTACCGAAACGGCCAAAGGTCTGTCCGAGTATTATCGCAGGCGCTACCGCGTCCGCCATCTGCCAGTACCTTATGTTGTGCCTTTTAAGGTAGAAAAAGGCAATGGTAACTCCGCCGATAAGCCCGCCGTGTATGGCGAGCCCGCCGTGCCAGATCGCCGGTATCTCGGTCGGGTTCTGCATATAAAAACTGATGTTAAAGATAACGTAATAGATACGCGCCCCTATTACCCCGCCGACCACTACCCATATTACAAAGTTCTGTACGGACTCGCTTGTAAGGTTGATAGAGCGCCTTACGACCTCGCGCCTTATAAGAGCGGTGCCGACGATTATAGCTATAACGTACATAAGGCCGTAGAAGCGGATTTCGATAAAGCCGAGTTTAAAGAGCGTGGGGTGCAAAGTTTTCTCTCCCTGGGTTAGATGGTCTTAAGCGCCTATAAGCCCGTTTATCGGGCTTGAAGCGGTTGCGTATAGTTTTCTCTCTATCCTGCCGGAGAGGAAAGCGAGCCTGCCGGCCTCTGTAGCGAGTTTCATGGCGCGCGCCATTGTAACCGGATTCTTCGCCCCGGCTATAGCCGTATTCATTAAAAGCCCGTCGCAGCCAAGCTCCATCGCTATTGCCGCGTCAGAGGCGGTGCCTACTCCGGCGTCTACTATTATCGGTACGGTCGCGGCCTCTAAAATAATGCGTATGTTGTACTGGTTGCAGACACCGAGGCCGCTGCCTATCGGCGCGGCCATAGGCATTACCGCTGCGCAGCCGACCTCTTCGAGTTTTTTTGCCATAATCGGGTCGTCGCTGGTATAGGGTAGAACCGTAAAACCCTCTTTGACAAGAACCTTGGCAGCCTCTAACAGGGCCTCGTTGTCGGGAAAGAGCGTCCGCTTGTCGCCTATTACTTCGAGCTTTATCAGGTCTGTTTCGAGCGCCTCGCGGGCGAGGCGCGAGGTACGTATTGCCTCGTCAGCCGTAAAACAGGCAGCGGTGTTTGGAAGCAGCGTATACTTTTTCGTATCTATATGGTTCAGCATCGATTCGCCGGTTCTGTCGAGGTTGACCCTTCTAACGGCAACGGTTATTACCTCGGCTCCAGAGGCGGCGTGCGCCTCTACCATCTCTTTGTCAGAGGCGTACTTTCCGGTGCCGACCATCAGGCGCGAAGAGAACTCGTAGTTGCCTATTTTTAAGGTGTCGCTCATGTGGCCTCCTTTTTTTATGGTTTAAAATTGATCTTTTTCCCAATCTCTTTGTTGTGAGAAAGTATATAATACTCATATACTGCAAGTATGCTGCGGTTCTATACTTTCTCCCGCCTCGGCATTGTAAAAAATATCTAATTTTCAGTCGTTGCAGTTATGAATAGAGTTCTTGTTTTCAAAAAATAACCTGCAAAGTAAAGCAGGAATAAAAGGCATAAATGCCTGCGCTGAGAGCACAAATGGCTCAGCCGCCACCTACCATGCGGATAATCTCCACCACGTCGCCCTCTTTGAGCCTCTTTTGCGCGTAAGTTCTTTTGGGTATTACCTCACGGTTTACCTCTACTGCCGTGCCAACGGTAGATATGTCGAACTCTTTTAGCAGGGCATCGAGAGCCATACCTTCAGTTATCTCTTTTTCTTTTCCGTTTATGTGTATCAGCATCTATATCTCTTTTGTATGAACAAAAATTGCTCTTTTTCCCAATCTCTTTGTTGTGAGAAAGCATATAATGCTCACATACAATATGTATGCTCCGCTTCTATACTTCCTCCCGCCTCGACATTGTGAAAAATAACTAATTTTTAGCGGTTAGCGTTATGAATAAAAATTGCTCTTTTCCTTAACCTCTTTGTTG
>JAJRYL010000020.1 GCA_024275855.1 Deltaproteobacteria bacterium | reverse complement strand
TTCTTCTTTGTAGAGCGTACAGCGTCTATAACGCCCTTTGAATGGCCATGCGCCGTATCTAAAAAGATACAGTCCGCTCCGGCTTCAAGCAGAGCCGCAGTGCGCTCTTCTCTATCGAACGATACGCCGACCGCGGCCCCTACCCTAAGCCGCCCGTGTTCGTCCTGGCACGAGTTCGGGTGCTTCTCTCGCTTTTCAATATCCGTAACGGTTATAAGGCCCTTAAGCCGCCCCCTGCTGTCCACTATCGGCAGCTTCTCTATCCTGTACTCATGCAAGATAGCCCGCGCCTTCACAATAGACGTTCTCGGACGGGCAGTTACGACATCCTTGGTCATCACCTCTGAAATCATGCGGTTTGGGTCGGCCTCGAACCTCAAGTCCCTGTTGGTCAGTATGCCTACAAGCTTTCCGCCCTCTACTATAGGAAAACCGGATATATGCTCTTTGCTCATAATATCAAGCGCGTCGGCTATGCGCTGCGTCGGACTAAGCGTAAGCGGGTTTTTGATGATAACGGACTCGAACTTCTTTACCCTGTCAACCATAGCGGCCTGCTCTATAACGGTAAGGTTTTTATGCACAACCCCCAAACCTCCGGCCTGAGCAATGGCGATAGCCATGCGGGCCTCGGTAACCGTATCCATAGCGGCGCTTAAAAACGGCACATTGAGCCGTATCTGCTCTGTCAACTGTGTAGAAACATCTACGTCGCGCGGCAGAACCTTAGAGTAGGCCGGCTCTAAGAGCACATCGTCGAACGTTAACGCGTGGCGCAATTTAAGATTATCCATACCTGTTCTCACTCCTTATCTGTACTGTTCGTTACGTTTTCAACAATACGCATCTATGTTCGTGCGGCCAAAGCGGACCGGACCGCAGGCAATTACTATTTCTCTGTTTAAGCGGGTTAACCGAGCAGAAGCCCTTCTAAAAGCCCCGCGTCGCTAACTACAATCTCATCGAAACCGAAGGCCCGCATAACCGAGAGCGTTATTGCCGTGCCCGCTACAATCACGTCTTCCCTGCCCTTTTCAATAGAGGTTATCTTTTTACGCTCTTTTAACGTAAGGCTTTTCAAGCGGTTGAAGATACCGGAAACAGCGCTCTTTGTAAGCCGATAATTATTTATAACAGCGGGGTCGTAAGACTCGACTTTCATATTGGCGTCTATTGCCGCAAGCGTTGTTATAGTGCCTGCCGTGCCTATAAGTACCGCTTTTTCAAGCCCGCTATACTCTGCCGGGTCTATGCCGTCCGCTTTCATCTGCGCCTTCAGCACCCCTATTATCCCGTCTATCGTAGAGTCCATTACCGCAAGCTCTTTCTCTTTCGGCGGGTCCGACAGAAGAGAAGACTCGGTTAAGTGCACCACGCCAAGCTCCATACTCCATACGACCTTTACCTCGCCCCCTTTTGAGGTTATAAACTCCGTAGAGCCGCCCCCTATATCTATTGTCAGAAGCGGCAGGTCGCCTAACCCGGTTTTATCGAGCGCCGATGTTACGCCGAGCATACTGAGCCTTGCCTCTGTTTCGCCGGTTATCACCTCTATCTCAAGACCGGTTCTCGAACTGACCTCTTCAATTACCGCATCGGCGTTAACGGCACGACGCATAACGGATGTAGCGCATACAGCGGTTTTATCTACGCCCTCTGCCGACAAAATAGCGGCAAACTCCAGAAGCACCCCAACCGTACGCTCTATTGCGTCCGCTGCAATTCCATGCTTACCGGTATAACCGCCGCCAAGGCGTGTCACGGCCCTTTTTATCAGGTGCGGCACTATATTGCCGTCCGTCTCTACCGTAGCTATAAGTAACCGTACGGTATTGGTGCCTATGTCTATAGAGGCGCGTTTAACTCCCTCTGTCTTTCTCAAGAGCCGTCCCCGCCAGGTCCCGGCTCAGTAGCTATAGAGAGCTTTGAGGCTCCGGCCTCTTTCGCAATATCGAGAACCTTAACGACCACCTCGTGGCGTGTCTTGCCGTCGGCCTTTAGAAGCACGGTTTTAGTGCCGCCGCCTTTAAGCTCTTTTTTCAGGGCGGCCTTAAGCTCTTTCATTTTAACGATAGAGCCGTTCAACTCTACCTGCCCTGTTTTACTTACAACCACGGTAATGCCAAGCTCTGTCTCGGTGGTGCCCGAAAGGGCTGTCGGAAGTTTGATCTTGAACGATTCGTTCATTATAAGAGGCGTTGTAACCATAAAGATAACGAGCAGAACGAGCATAACGTCCGTAAGCGGAGTTATGTTGATCTCGGCTATTATGCGCCCCTCGGTGCTTTTTAAATCCCAAGCCATACGTAAAACCTTTAAATATTAATAACTTATCGAAGTAAATAAATAACGGGAAGATCTAAAACAGTATAACTGTAAACCGGAAAACCATAATCGAAACAGTGAAAAACAGCGCCTTATGCTAAAACCGTTGATAAAAAAAAAACGAACGCTGCCGCCATAAAAAACGTTAAACAGGCGCAATTCTAAAATAGTATAAAGTTAGACTCTTTTACCAAAGTACCCGATTAAAAGAGCGAACGCTCATTGAGCGTCCTCTTTAGCAGAGAGAAGAATAGGCGTTACAAACTCGGCGGAGCGGGCCTCAAGCTTAAGCGCGTTTCTTGAGGCGGCCCGCACAAAGTAGTTGTAGGCGATTACAGCGGGCACGGCGACAAAAAGTCCGGCGGCGGTGGCTACGAGCGCCTCGGCGATACCGTCCGCAACGGCGGCGGGGCCGGCTACACCAATGCCTTTCATCTGACCGAAGGCGTGTATTATGCCGAGCACCGTACCGAAGAGGCCGATAAAGGGAGCGGTAGAGCCTATTGTGCCTACAACACCTACAAACCGCTCTAAACCGGCAAGCTCGGCGCGTCCGGCAAGCTCCATTGAGCGCAGAACCTCTTGCCTGCCCCCGGCTCTGCTTCTGTATCCTGAGAGAAAGACCCTTGAGAGCGCGGAGGGCTGCGCCTCGCACAACTGCGCCGCGCCGGATACGCCGCCTGAATTTACGCTGGCTTTTAAAGAGTCGTAAAAAAGAGAAAGCGTAGAGTTGAAGTTGCGGTACGTCCATGCGCGCTCAAGCATAACCGCGATTGAGATCAGAGAGAAAAGGCCGAGCACCCAGAGAGTAGGCCCGCCTTTTTGTAAAAGGTCTAAAAAACCAAGTCCTTCAAACATTTATAAGATAATCCTTAAACTGAATATTATTAAAAAATTTACCTTCCAATAAATCTAACCGTTATTATAGTCGCTTACGTAACTTATATAATTTGCGGCCGACTGTAGTATACCGGCCTTTTCGCTGTCCGACAAAACCCTTTTAACCTTGCCCGGAACCCCGAGGACAAGGCTTCCCGGAGGCACGTTCATTCCCTCGGTTACAAGCGCCCCGGCGCCTATCATAGAGTCCGCCCCGACTATCGCACCGTCGAGCACAATGGCCCCCATGCCTATCAAGCACCTGTCTTCTATTGTACAGCCGTGCAGGGTTACATTATGGCCTATGGTAACGTTATCACCGATAACAAGCGGATGCGTATCGTGAGTAACATGAAGGGTAGAGTTGTCCTGCACGTTGGTTCTTGCGCCTATCGTAATAAAGTGAACGTCTCCTCTAACGACGGTATTGAACCAGATAGAGGAATCTTCGCCGACAGTGACGTCTCCTATAACAGCGGCGCTCTCAACACAGAAGACGCTTTCGTGCAGCCTGGGGTAGATTGACTTAAAGGGTAGGATCATGGCGCAGTGTCCGGCTCCTAAGTAGAGAACTATTGAAAAGGTTATGTTATAGAATAGCAGAATTTATCAGATTTTCAGGTAAATCTCAAGGTATTGCTGTCAATCAGGGACGAAACCGAAGATTATTTTCCAAACTCGACCTTTAAAAGCCGTACGCTCTTTTTAGTAACCGGACAGAGCGCCGACCTTTTTATCTTTGCCGCCCATATAACCTTGCCGCCAACGGTTATAAGCGCTACAGCGGGCCTTAAAGAGCGCGGTACCCTCGCACCTATGAAAACCTCCTTAAGCTTGCGTTCGCTACCGTGCCCGAACGGAATTATCCTGTCTCCGGGTATGAACGACCGGACCCGAAGCCCCTCTATTGCGCCGTCTCTTTCCGTTGCTCCGCCGTCCTCAAGCAGGTTGTCGAGGTCGAAATAAACGACGTCGCTCCACTGTTGGTAACCGTGCGGAAGGTCGGTTATATCTATACACGTTGCTGTTATAAACGGCGGCACCTCGGTACCGGTTTCGTTGCCCGCAGTACCGGCCCCCGCCAAGGCATCTAAATAAGAACAGAACTCCGGCAGAGCGGTTCTGCCCGGCGTTAAAAGCTCTATGTCGAACGCAAAAGGCACATTGAGCAGCGTGCTTGCAAGAGATAACTCTTCGTAGCGCCTCATAAAACGGAGCCCTCCCGGAAGGTCGAGCGAGCCGGAAGGGTTTTTTGAACTTATCAACAGAAGCATAGAGTCTATATGGTTCGAGTAGAAACGAGCGCGCGCCCCTAAAATCTCAGCCGCTTTCAAGAGCACCCGTGAGACAAGCGCCGGATGAGTATCTTTAAGCGCCGCCCTGCTCAGGAGAACCTCTTTCGGCGAGTTTATTACAACCGATTTATCAAATAGCTCGATAGCCGAGAGGTTCAAAAAATCCTCGTCCCTCGACAGGTTGCGCGCGTTACGCGACAGACTTTCAAGGAGGTTCGGGTTGTAGCGGTTCTTTATAAAACCAACAAGGTTGTGCCTTATGTCGTTTCTAAGGTACTTGTCGCTGCCATTGGTCGAGTCCTCAACATGGGTCTGGCCTATTTCAGCAACGAAGTCCTCTATTTCGCTGCGTTTGAAATCTATTAGAGGACGGACGTACGGCAGCCTTACGGCCGGAATACCCGTCAGGCCGCCAAGCCCTGTGCCGTTTATGAAACGCATCAGCATGCTCTCGGTTACGTCGTCGAGGGTATGGGCCGTGGTTATGCGTGTTGCGCCCACTTTGGCTGCGACGGATGAGAAAAAGGCGTAACGGGCCTCGCGCGCCGCCGCCTGAGCCGAACCTTTGGCAGAAGCTATCTCTCCGGCGGCAAGCGTATCGGACTCGAACCTTAAACCGAGCTTATCGGCGAGCGCGGATGTAAAGTCCATATCACGTCGCGCTTCTGCGCCGCGCAGGTTATGGTTAAGGTGGCAGACAACAAGGGTAAAGGAGTACTCTGCGGATAAGGCGTGAAGAAGGCGCACAAGCGCGACGGAGTCTATTCCGCCGGAGACCCCGGCTAAAACCACGGAACCTGCTGTAAAGTTGGCGCGCAGCAGTACAGACGCCTTTACACGGGCGTAGAGCCCGGTCTTTTCAACCCCGGCAAGCACTGTAACCTCATTCGACATATAGAGATTATAGTGCATAAAAGGGCGAATTTACAGATAAATAAAGAGCAGGAGACTGTAGGGTAATAAAACGGGTGAGTAGAGCGGAGAACTTAAAAGAGCGCCCTGAGAAGGCTGTTAAAGATAAAAAAGTTGCGGGAGGAGTTTAAAAGAGTCTTTTAAAAGAAAGAGGTTCTAAACGGGTACGTTGGCCGGTTAATCAAACGGGTCGGTGTCGGTGCCGCGTTCCGAGCGAAGCTGTTTGCGTTGCGTAGCGAAGATGTACCTTATTATAATCTCACGCGTGGCCTCGTTAACGTCCAAGTACTTAACGGCAACCTCGTACAAACCCGTAGGCAGCTCTGTCGAGCGCACCACCTTGCACTTAAGGTCAACCTTGCCGGCCATGTTCGGCAGCACCGTCTGAACTCTTAGCAAGGTGCCTTCGGTAAAGTTTTCTTTACACATAAACCTTAACCCGCCGCCGCTAACGTTCACGTCGGTCGCTTCCGGCAGGGCGAAACCGTCCGAGTCGCTCATATGCTTTAGCAACAGGTTCAGCTTCTGGTCTATATCGAAAAGAAGTTTATAGAGGCGCGGGTTGTCCTCCGTACCAAAACAGACTCCGTCGAAGATAGACTCGGCAGTGGAGTCGTACTCATTCTCGGGGTTCTCTATGCGGGAGTAAAAAAGAGAGATGCGGTCGTCGCACCGGGTGTGCTCGCGCTGAGCGCCCACGCTTACCACTCCGTGGGTAGGCTTGGAGTACGGGCCGCCGTCATTTGTAGAACTTCCCATATCAACACCGTTTGCTAATTATAACCCTCGAAAATACCGCTCTTTAAAAAAGCCTCTACTACTTTCGGGTCGAACTGCGACCCGCTGCAATTTATTATTTCATCAATCGCCACATCGGAACTCATAGCGTTTCTGTACGGCCTTGAAGAGGTCATTGCGTCGTAGGTATCGGCCACGGAGAAAATTCTTGCGGCCACCGGAATCTGTTCACGAGCAAGCCCGTTGGGGTACCCCTTGCCGTCCCACCGCTCGTGGTGGTACAGAACAACGGACTTTTCCGAGTCGAGCAGGTTGAGCGGCCTTAAAATCTCCTCGCCACGCACAACATGCGACTTCATCATAACACTTTCATCCGCGGAAAAAGAGCCTTTTTTAAGTAGAATTTCGTCCCTTACCCCTATCTTGCCGACGTCATGCAGAGGGCCGGCGAAACTTATAGAGTCCAATACCTCCTGTGTGCTGCTGTAAGCGCGCGCTATCTCTAAAGCGTAACGCGTGACCCTGTTGGAGTGGTCTTTGGTATACGTGTCTCTTGCGTCGAGGGCGTTTATCAGTGAGTTTATGGCCCCGATGATATTGGTAAAGATACTTTCGGTCAGCGTTATATTTTCGAGCTTTAACGATGCCTTGGCCAGAAGGTTGAGCAAAAGGCCGAGCGACTCGCTCGATATCTCAGTTGTCGAACCGCTGCCGATAAGCCCCAAGAGCACTACAACCTCTCTGTTTATCAACAGTGGCGCGAGGGTCAGCGGCACTCTTGCGCCTACTCCTTCACAACCGCTTATAAGCGGTTGCAGCTCTTCTATCGCCTCAACCTCAAGGGT
>JAJRYL010000292.1 GCA_024275855.1 Deltaproteobacteria bacterium | reverse complement strand
GTCCCGAAGTCAACATTCTATTTGCATCTTAAAGAGTGTGAATTTAGGTTCAACTACCGCAACGAAAATCTATATGTTATAGTACTGAAAATATGCAGAAATAGACCGCTCAACTAGTCAAGACCCTTTTGAATAATTCCTATATAAAAGTAAAAATATGCCGTTATAAACATATAGGGTCGCGGATAAGGATTTTCCGGTATCGTCGTGGCGGTTTTATACTCCGCCGTTTACTAATTTGACTTTACTGTTGCACCGGACAGAAAATGAACAGAGAAGATATATGAAAGTAAAAAGAGAAGACGAGAGAGGGTTTACTCTCGTTGAGCTGATTGTCGTTGTAGCTATCATAGCCATACTTGCGGCCATTGCCCTGCCGCAATACGGAGCGCACCTTAGGCGCGCGCGAGTTATCGCAGAGCTTGCCATGACAAAGGACGCGCTGAAGCTGCTCGGTACCGACACGGGCCTCTTTCCCGGCGGTCACCCCGCGTTTGTCTGCCCGCGCAACCTGACACCGCCCTCAAACGGAGCAGAATACGCGGACCTGACAGCGGACGATATGGGCATTTTCAATAATAACGGCACAGTCTTTGTAGCTTCCACCAGATGGGTAGGCCCTTACCTGCCGTCTAAAATTCTGAACTCTTCAGGTAAGTTCGTAGACCCGTGGGGAACGATGTACTGGATAGATTACGACTACGATATTGGCGGCGGAACCTATATAGTCGCTATAGTATCGTCGGGGCCGAATAAAAGCGCTATAAACGTATACGACTCGGATAACTTCTACGTAAATGTCGGCGGGTAATCTTTCCGCGATCACTGCCGTCCTGATATACAAAAAAAAGAGAGCCGACGGAACCGACCGCTTCACTCTCTTCCGGCATAGCCGTTACTGTAAAGACCGGTCAGGCGCTACTCTACCTTTATCGTCCACTCATTCTCCCTTTCCACCACAGAACCTATTACAGAGGCGCGAACCCCTCGCTCCTCAAGTTTTTTCATAAAAAGATCTCGCTTGGATTCATTAACCGAAAGCAGCAACCCGCCCGATGTCTGAGGGTCGAAGAGCAGCGAAAGACGATTCGTATCGACCGCGTCCGAGATAAAGAGCGCTTCTTCAAGATACTCGCGGGTAGAGCGGATTGCGCCCGGCCTGTTGGAGCCGTTAGAGACAAGTTCGAGTACGCTGTCGAAAAGCGGAACATCTTCAGAGTTGATAATAAAGCCGGTCTTTGAACCCGCAGCGAGTTCAAAGGCGTGCCCGAGCAACCCGTAACCGGTAACGTCGGTACCGCCCTTCACGCCAAACTCTACGGCGACCTCGGAGGCCGCCCTGTTTAGAGTAGTCATCGATTCAATTACATGGCTTGCCTCCGTCAGGCTCAACCGCCCCCCCTTTAACGCATTGGCCATTACACCCGTACCTATCGGTTTTGTAAGCATGAGAGAGTCGCCGACCGCGGCACCTGTATTGGTTATCAGGTTCGCCGGGTCTATAAAACCGGTAACGGAAAGACCGTACTTTATTCCGTCGTCTTCTATAGTGTGGCCGCCGGCGAGCGTACAACCGGCAGAGTCGAGCACCTGCATCGCTCCGGCTATTATTTCGCCGAGTATGGCAGGGTCAAGCTCACGGGCAAAGGCCACTATGTTCATTGCCGTAACCGGCCTCGCGCCCATAGCGTAAATATCGCTTAGGGCGTTAGCGGCGGCAATAGCGCCGAACTCGCGCGCTCCGTCCACGATAGGCGGGAAAAAATCTACCGAAGTAACCATAGCGAGGTTTTCAGAAATTCGATAGACCGCCGCGTCGTCCGAGGTTTCAAAACCGACTATCAGGTCTTTATCAACTACTTTTGGTAACTGACGCAGAACCTGCGTCAGGGCCTTTGGGCCGAGTTTAGCGGCTCAACCCGCGCAGTTGGCATAACTGGTCAACCGTATCTCTCTTCCGCTCTTTACCATTTTATCACTTCTATTTAGCCGTTAAAGTACCGGAGTTCCTGTCACGTAATGAACAGGCGCTGCGCTTAAGAAAAACAAAAAATTTACAAAAAATATACCGACCCGTATGCCGGGGAGTTTAAGCACTTAAAAGTATACATCATAATAACAGACCTGCACAAGGCCGTACAAAGGGCAGGTTATCTAAGGATCCGTTCGTCCCCTCTTCTAAGGGTTACTTTAACTCTGTCGAAGTACTCAAGTATTTCTATGGCGAGTTTTCGTCCGCAGCCAAGTTGGTCTCTAAACTCTTTCGCCTCTATCGACGGATTTAATGACAGAAACTCCCTAAGCTTCTCCTCGGCGCTTTTAATGGCAGGTGCGCTAAGGTATGCCCCCCTTTTTATCTCAACCAAAGAGCCGGTCTTTTTAAGAAACTCCACTGCGGCTTCCACCCTTTCTGTAGAAAAGGGCAGCAGCTTGAGATCAGACTTCTGTTTAACCTTCAGTCCGTTCATCTTAAGCTCTTCAAGTATAACGTTTTCAACCTCGGCATCCACGCTGACCAATACGCTTTTCCGTTCAGTAAGAGCAAGCGTTCCGGCGCCTCCCCTAACTATCTCTTCGCCTGTTATCATAGAGTCTATTATACCTTTGAGCACCTCTTTAGCGCCTTTAAAACCGAGCCCGCGTGAAAACTCCGACAAGAGGCTCTTAAGCAGCAGCTCTTCGCTTAAGCCCTCTGCTGAAATATTTTTAAGATGAAAATTCTTAAGGCGCTCTTTTATAACCGCGCAGACCTTTGAGGTAGCCGAAGTACAAACAACATAACCGTTCAACAGATAGAATCCTAAAATTTCCGTTTTTACGGCCCCGCTACCTTCAAGCATCTTAAGCAGAAAACTCTTTTTGATATTTAGCATAACTGAAAGACAGGTAATCTCGAAACCGAGTCCGCCGGAAGGCAAAAGGGCGTTGAGCACCTGAAGAATATCATCTTTACCGCCGACAGAACTCCGCTTAAGAGGCGGCGGGACTATGGAAGAGATATCTGGAATAAGCCGCTTGTCTATATAGGGAACAGCAACCCTGACGCCCCCAATAGTTCTGTTTGTGGCAGGCTCTCTTAAAATAGCGACGTCGCCCCTTAAGAGTAGCAGGGGCGTGGTAAAGAGCAGGCGCGCGGGAGCGGACTCGCCCGGCAGAAGCGTCTTTCCGCCACTAAAACGGATACGGACCAGCGAGCAACCGGCAAGGTGGTGCAGCTTTAAAAGCGAGTTGTTCTTTACTTTAACGACACTTCCCGCTCCGGGCGGATTACCGAGCAGCTCAACGTAAAGATCGACCCTGAGCCGATCTTTGCGGGAGACGAAAAGGGTAAAAGGAGCAAGCCCGGAAGAGGTTAAAACAGAACCTCTTGAAAGCTCCTTAAACTTTATACCGCTTAGGTTCAACGCGGCCCTCTCGCCGCGCGAGACGCTCTTTACCCCCCTGCCGAGACTCTCGATTCCCCTTACCTTGAGCCTCCTGCCAGACGGAAATACTTCAACACTCTGCTCTTGCGTTATCGTGCCGGAGGCCACGGAACCGGTAACAACCGTGCCAAAACCCTTTATGGGAAATGAGCGGTCTATCGGCAGACGGAAAAACTCTTCTTCAATCTTTCGCTCTCCCCCCTTCTTAGCGACGCTCATCCGTTTTAAAAGCGAAACAGAGAGTAGTTCCCTTATTTTATCGAGGCCGGTTCCGTCTATACTCGAATACCGCGCTACGGGAGAGTCCTCAAGCAAAGTATCTTTAAGAAGCTGCCTCACATCCGCCTCTACTTCGGTTATACGCTCTTCGGTTGCAAGGTCGGTTTTGGAGATAACCACAACAGCGGCAGGTACGCCAAGCAGGTGCAGAATGTCGAGGTGTTCGATTGTTTGCGGCATAATACCGTCGTCCGCAGCAACAACAAACAGGCTTACGTCGAAACCGGTTGCGCCGCGAAGCATGGTATTTAGAAAACGTTCGTGCCCCGGCACATCTACAATCGCCGCGCGAAGAAGTACTGAAGAGTCGGCGGCGGCGTTTACGCCGGTGCCTGTTTCAGAAGCCCCAAAATTAAAATCCATATAAGCGAACCCAAGCTCAATAGATACCCCGCGCCGCTTCTCTTCGGCGAGCCTGTCGGTCTCTATACCGGTAAGGGCCTTTACAAG
>JAJRYL010000291.1 GCA_024275855.1 Deltaproteobacteria bacterium | reverse complement strand
TTCGTTCTCGCCCCGTTCGTCGGCGTGCCCTTCTATACGTACCTTGGCGTTTTTATGTTTTTTGAGCCAACGGGCGTTATACTTAAGCTCGTCCTTGTACTCCGCTTTTATGCTGTACTTGTCGAAGTCGAAGTGGACCGTATAAAGATGCCCTTTTTTCGCCTTCTGCTCAAGCTCGTTGCTTGAAGCGACTTCGTCGAGCCTGCGTACCTCTATCGGCCCGGTATCGGTTATAGCGTTCTCTTCGACCTGTTCGGCTACGATCTCGTCATCGGGTACCGCAGTGCCGCCGCTCTCTTCTTTAACCGTCGGGCCTTTGCATGAGACAAGACCGAGAGAAATAATCAGTACCGGTAAGAATCTCAAAAGACGATTCATCAACTACCCTCCTTATAGAAAATTATCTTGTAGTGTTTAAGTCCGCTCAACTTCTAATTATATGTTGTTGTTGCCCTGTCTCTTTTGTTTGCGCCGCCATTGCTGAATTCTTTTCAGTTCAGGTATGGCGACCAGGCCGGGGTCTGTTCTGCGCCAATGCCTGTTTTAAGCTTTTTAAGCTCGGTGCCGTCTCTTTGTATTACGTATAACGAAGAAGCGCCGCTTCGTGTGGAGCTAAAGAGAATCTGACGCGAGTCCGGCGACCACGACGGAGACTTGTTGCTGCCTTTCCATGTAACGCGGGCGGCTCCGTAACCGGAAGCCCTGAGCATCCATATATCAAACTTGCCCTTAGAAGCCCTTGAAAACGCTATCCATTTACCGTCTGGAGACCACGCAGGACTACTGTTGTAGGTTCCTTTGTAGGTCAGCCGACGCCTTTTTCCGGTGGTTAAATCTAACACAAAGATATGGGGATTGCCACTAATATCTGAGACGTAAGCTATCCTTGTACCGTCGGGTGAAAAGCTCGGAGAGACGTCGATTCCGTAGTTATTAGTCAGCCTCCGTTTACTGCCGGTTACTAAATTTATTATGTAAAGGTCGGGGCTTTTTTTCGAACTCATGGTAAGGGCTACGGACTTTCCGTCGGGAGCGAAACGGCCGCTTATATTGATTCCGGGGTTCTTGGATATGGCCCTGTCCCTGCCTGTTCTGAGGTCGAGCATATAGAGGCACGCGCAACCCTCTTTGTACGAGGTGTAGAGAAGCCTTTTACCGTCCGGCGACCACTGCGGAGAGAGGTTTATGGAGCCGTTACGGGTTAAGCGGCGGGCGTAAGAGCCGTTGTAGTCGGAGACGTAGATCTCTTTGTTGCCGGTGCTTGCCGAGACAAAAAGCAGGTGTGTGGAAAAGATTCCTTTACGGCCCGTAAGTTTTTCGTAGAACTTGTCTGTAAGGTAGTGGGCGAGCCTCTGCGGCCTCTTCGGGTTGCCGATATACTTCTTGCCGATAACCGTGCTCTCTCTTACCGCGTCGAAGAGGCGTGCCTCTACCTTAAGCCTGCCGTTCTCTATAGTGAAACCGCCCTTTATTACAGCCTCGGCGCCGGTTATGCGCCACTGCTCAAAGTCGGTTTCGGCTGCGTTAAGGCCGCTCTCGGTTACATCTTCCAAAAAGGCGTCGTGATCTATAATATTGAAGAGGCCGGAGAAGTCGAGGTCGTACTCTATCGTATCTCTAAGGACTGCGGCGATCTTTTTAATCTGCTCCGAATCCGGATAAGGTTTTGTTTTGTCGCCCAAGTAGACAAACTCGGTTACCGCTATAGGCAGCTTTTTTATAGACGGGGCGTCGAGGTCTATGTATACCTTGCCCCACGCCTCCGTTGTATTAACCGCAAGCCCTCCGCAGAGCAGGAGAAAGAGGGTGAAGAGAAGCGGGTAAGCATTAAGTTTTATTGTCATTGTTCTTTGTCTCTTTCTTATCTATTTGCATGTCGGGCAGAAGCGAAGTCCGGTCTCCAGGTATCTGCCTTTAATTCCGTCGGGCAGCGGGCTGAAGGGCGCCGCCTTTTTAACGGCTCGAAGCAGCGAGTTGTCGAACCTCGGGTTGCCGGAACTCTTCTCTACCTTGAGCTTAACCAGACGCCCGTCCCTGTCGATTTTAATAGCAACTATTACAGAGAGGTTTTTATCTCTTAAGACCTCCTGGTAGCTCCATTCATTCTGTACCTGGTCTTTAAGCATGGCAAGGTAGATGTTTGCCTCTATTCCTGTGGCCTCGGAACTTGCGGCGCTTCGGTCCGGCCCCGGAGCCGTAACCGCCGGAACCTCCTTTTTTCTCTCGTCAATAAAGAGAAGGCCGCTCTTTATTGCGGCGAGCCTCTCTTTTATCAAGGACTCCTGCGCTTTTTCCCGCGCGCTGAGTTCTGTTATTTTC
>JAJRYL010000290.1 GCA_024275855.1 Deltaproteobacteria bacterium | reverse complement strand
TGCTTCTCGGAAGCGGCATTGTTGGTCTCGGTTTTATCAGAAGAAAGCTTAAAGCTTAGAACTGCATATCAACTGGTATAAAGCCCATTGGTCTATATGACCAATGGGCTTTTTCTTATTTCCGGCATAAATTCTTTAAGTATCAGCCACTTAGCCTTATAGGTTGGGGTACGCTTTACCAATCCGACGTCTTTTTATTAAAGATGCGGCAGGTAAAATATCTACCTGCCTGCTCACCGAGTTACTTTCCCGGTTGGTTATTATTGTCAAACGGATGTCGGGTTAGCGCAGCGTAACCCGATATACTAAGTTAAAAAGTAAAAAGAATGGTGGGCAGTGCCCACCCTACACGACTGAATTTAATTTAGCATCTCTCCTTTTTTGTCTTTACGAGCTGGAGCAAAGCAATCTGTCATTCATGCCAATAACCGCACCTTATAAGATTGCTTCGTCGCCTCCGGCTCCTCGCAAAGACAATCCCGATGGGCAGTGCCCACCCTACGAAACTAAAAAACAACGGTGTCAGCCCATGCCGCCAAGTTCGTACTGTACAATGCTCAAGGCGGTTACTGCCGCTGTCTCGGTACGCAGCACACGCCCGCCGAGGCCAACGGATACAAATCCGGCACGCTCTGCGGCCTCGACCTCGAAAGTATCAAACCCGCCCTCGGGACCGATAAGCACAGTTACTCTTTTACAATCTTTCAGGCCGGTCAAGACCTTTTTTAAAGAATCAGAATGCCCTGCAACGGACTCTAACTCTTTTGTTTTATTGGTATTTTTGTATGGAACAACAGGTTCGCAACCCGGCGCAAAGAGCAGGCAACAGGCAAAATCTCCGCTTGAACCTACACTTTCCATGGCCTCTAACAGTCCGTTAAACAGACTAACACGCGGCACTTGAGACCTTTTGCACTGCTTGGCCGCCTCAATCGCCACACGAGACCAACGTACAAGTTTTGCCTGCGCCCTTTTTGCGGTTACATCGGGTACGCTGCGTTCTCCGGTATAGAAACAGACCTCGACTACACCAAGTTCAGTGGCCTTTTGAATAATAAATTCCGGTTTTGCGCCCTTGCCAAGCCCCTGAAGCAGCACAATACCGACCGGGCTTTCGTTTCTATCCGGCTCTGAAAAACCGGTTATACCAACCGTAGCGGAACTCTTGCCTATTGAGGCAATTTTACCGCTACAGGTCAAGCCGAGGCCGTTAAACAGCTCGACCTCCGCTCCCTCTTTAAGCCTCAGCGCCTTTTTTATATGTCTGAACTCGACGCCCGACAGCTCTATCGAAGTTGTCTTACGGGTGAGTTCAGAGGCGTAAAATCGTCTCATTCTCTCATCTTTTCTTCTCAATCCCGCCTCTTTTTTACACTCTTTTTACACACTTTTCGCTACCCGGCGACACGTAAAATAGAGAGTGATTTTCAAAAACAAGAGTACAAAAACAGAACAGATACCAAAGAACAATTAGATGCTCAAATCGAAATTAAAGCTTTTTTTCAAACTGAAGCGCCACCCACTCACCGGCTTTATACCTCTTTACAAACTTAAGCCCAAGCCCTTTGTAAACATCAACGACACTATCCGCCTCAATACCTAAAATACCGGAGAGCAGAAGCGTACCGTCTGTTTCGAGCCTGTCGATAAGAACGGGGGCTAAACGGATAAGCTCGCCGGAGAGGATATTGGCTACTATAATAGAATAGAGACCTTTGTGCTTTTCTACCGCGCGGGCAGAAAGTTTAACATCGACACCGTTCACACGAACGGTTTTACGCGCGATCTTTAATGAGACTGTGTCAATCTCAATGCCGAGCGCGCTACCGATACCGAGCTTTTTAGCCGCTATGGCGAGCACGCCCGTACCGGTACCTACATCGAGCAACTTTAAGCCGTTTACCTCTTTACCGTGCCCGGTCAATAATCTTAAAAGCGCTTTAAGGCAGAGTTTTGTGGTGGCGTGGTGCCCGGTACCAAAGGCCATAGACGGGTCTATCAGAAGCTCTATCTCGCCGGGCCGCCTTAACCGCCCGCTCCATGTCGCGCGCACGACAATAGCTGTCTCTCCGTTCGATACCCTTATGGGCCTTAGCGACTTGCACCAGCTTTTCGACCAGTCCCGGTCTTTATACTTTGCGCTCTCGAAAGACCAGCCTAAACGTTTTAGCTTATCGGCAAGCCTGCGCAGACGTACTTGCGGCTCTTGCGCGCCCGGTTGAACAGGGTCGAGGTGGCCGGTTAAAAAGACCTCGGTATCCGGCTCAGGGGAATCGTTGTAAAAATCGAAAGAGTCCGGGCTTACACTCAGCAACGTGCCGACGCCGCCCGACCCAGCCTCTTTACTCTTCGTATTTGAGGCATCGCAAGAGTCGGGGTTACCCTCTACCACACCGGGGCTTCCGGCCTTTAGCAGCTCATAGGCGGCCTCGTCGGAGCGAAGCGCCGGGCCGCTCGCACTGATCTCCATCCATTCTTTCATACGGGCCATTCTTTCAAAAAAGTTAAGACCGCATGTTGATGAACTGTAGCGGAACGTCCAAATCCTTAGACTTCATCTCCGAAATCACACTCTGAAGGTCGTCGAGCTTTTTACCGCTCACCCTGACCTTATCGTCCTGCACCTGCGCCTGTACCTTCAACTTAAGCCCCTTTATTACCTTTACTATCTCTTTGGCCTTGGCGGTCTCTATACCCTGCCGTATCGTTATCACCTGCCTCAACAGCCCGCCTGAGGCGTCCTCTACAGTGCCGTAATCGAGCGCCTTAAGCGCTATGTTGCGCTTGACCAGACGGGTTTGAAGAATATCTATTACGCTTTTTAATTTATAATCGTCATCCGCCGTAATGGTCATCTCTTCTTTCTTCTCCCAGCCTATCTCGCACTTGGAACCGCGAAAATCGTACCTCTGCTCCAGCTCTTTCTTAGCCTGGTTTACCGCGTTGTCAACCTCCTGCATATCGACCTCTGAGACAATATCGAATGATGGCATAGTATAAAAACCTCCGTTATTTATAAGTATACAAGTAAAAAAAATCGAGCGCCAAGCCGCGCTATCTATATAAAAAAATATCTACCCTACCGCCTGATTACGTTCACTCCCGAAGGCGGCACGAAGTTGAAAAAAGAGTTCTTCTTTATTACGTCGAACCTTATATTTGTAAATGTAACCGTAGTGCTGGTGCCGAAAACATCCTCGGCAACCGTACGAAAAACTATATTGTCTTTACTGCCGGCCTCAAGGATAAGTTTGCTTATACCCGTTGTCTCGTCCCTTGGAATAAGTAAAAGCCTGTACGAGACCCTGTTTTTAGAAAGAAGAGTTATAAAAAAATCGTTGTCCAGCCGTCCGACACCGGTTAAAAAATCGGTAGCTATGGAAGATACGTGGCTCGCCTTAGCCTCTATCACCTGGTTGAGGTCGGGCTGATAGAGCCAGACCGACTCTTTGTTGCCTATAAGTTCGTCTGTCGATCCTGTCGAGTAGATCCAGCGCATCATGCCCGGTTTTTTAAACCAGACACGTCCGCCAGAAAGCATGGGGGTAGACATGCCTACGGAGAGAACCTCTTGTGTAAAGTCCGCGCTTACGCTTTTGAGCTTATCGTAACGAGCCTCTAAACGCGCTACTACCCGCGTAAGTTCCCTGTCGCTCTCGCTGCCGGTTCCGGCAAAGGCCTGAGCGGTAAAGAGCGCAAGTACTATAAAGACCGCGAAAAAAAGCGGCCAAACCGACACGAACCGAACCCTTCCTGTCGAACTTCTCATATTACACCCTCCTTATACCTTGCGCCGCCGCCACACCCTGCCCCTTCTGTAAATAACGCGATTCGTGACAATAGAATAGATAGAGAGTTAAAGCTTACGGATCAACACCTCTCGTGGGCGCGACCCCTGCGAGGGGCCTATTACGCCCTCTTTCTCCATATGGTCTATCAGGCGCGCGGCGGTATTATATCCGATTCTGAAACGGCGTTGCAGATACGATGTAGAGATCATCTCAAGCTCTGAGGCAAGCGCTACCGCTTCGTCGTACCTTCTTAAAAACTCTTCGCCAAGCTCCTCCATTTCGTCTCTTAAGGTCACGTCCGGGGCGTTCATTATCTCGGTATCGTAGGACGGAGCGCCCTGCTTCTTCCAGAACTCCGCCACCTTGATAATCTCGTCTTCCGAAACATAAACACCGTGCAGCCTCTTTAAAGTAGAGGTACCCGGAGGGATAAAGAGCATATCGCCCTCGCCTAAAAGCGTCTCGGCTCCGGAGGTATCGAGTATTGTTCTCGAATCGATACGGGTCGGGAGCTTAAAGGCCATACGCGCCGGAAAGTTTGTCTTGATAAGCCCGGTTACGACATCTACGCTCGGTCTCTGCGTAGCGATTATAATGTGGATACCCGAGGCGCGCGCCATCTGCGAGAGCCGCACAAGGCACTCTTCTACATCTTTACCGGACGTCATCATCAAGTCAGCGAGTTCGTCTATTATAACGACTATAAAGGGCAGCCTGCGGTGCTCGTCCGGCTCTTCGGCAAGCGCCCCGGCTCCGGCATCACCCGCATCCGGTGACTCTGTATCTATTACTACTACGTCCTCACCGTCAACCGAAAGAGCGGCGGCCTCGCGCCTCTTAAGCTCTTCAACCTCCTCTTTTTTTGCCTCTTCCACGGCTATCCTGGCATTATATGTCTCAATATTTCGCGCGCCCTTTGCCGCCATAAGCGTGTACCGCTTGGTCATCTCGGCCACTATCGACTTTAGAGCCACGGCAGCGCGCTTGGGGTTTGTTATTACAGGGGTTATAAGGTGCGGAATGCCTTCGTAAGCGGAAAGCTCAAGCATCTTGGGGTCTATCATCAAAAAACGAACCTCTTCAGGGGTCGCCTTAAAGAGGATAGAGAGAACCATCGCGTTTATCGAAACCGACTTGCCCGAACCCGTTGCCCCGGCCACAAGCAGGTGCGGCATGCGGACAAGGTCAGCAACGAACGGCAGCCCGGCGATATCTCTGCCAAGCGCAAGCCCGATGCGCAGAACGTTTTCGTCGAACTCGTGGCACTCAAGCAGTTCCCTTAAAAATATTACCTGCTTCTTCTTGTTCGGTATCTCGATACCGACAACCGACTTGCCCGGTATAGGGGCTATAATTCTGATGGAGAGGGCCTTCATGGCAAGGGCGAGGTCGTCGGAGAGGTTGGTAATTCTGCCTACCTTGATTCCCGGTGCCGGTTCAAACTCGTACATAGTGACAACGGGGCCGGGGCGCACGGCGAGCACACGGCCATCTACCCCGAAATCCTTAAGCTTATTTTCAAGTATGCTCGAATTGGCTAACAGAGCCTCGTTATCCACAGCGCCGTCTACTTCGGGCACAGGGTCGAGAAGAGTTGTAGGCGGAAGGGTGAAGGTACCGTCCGGCGCTTTAAACTCAAGCGGCTCGCCGCCTTCCGCGTTTTCTCCCGTGCCCTTCTGTTTCTTGCCCGCTAAACCCTCAGAGGAGCCTATCCGTTTCGGCTCTTCAAACGCCTTTTTTGAAGGCGCTGGAGGAACGATAGTCGGAACGCTCGCCTTGCGGTTAAGGGCGTCCTCTCTTGCCATTCGCTCGGCATTCTCGACTTCGGCTAAAACCGCCTCTTTAGC